>JBFMCM010000118.1:0-8427 GCA_040754355.1 Chloroflexota bacterium
AAGGCCGTCCTGGCGCAGGACGAGGGTCTCAAGCCGTGGGAAAAGATTAAATTGTTATCGGGGGAAGAGTAGCAAAGACGACATTCCCTCGGAGTTTTGGAATCTCCGGGGGATTTCTATTTCCAGGCGACAACTTCCAGAGTTCCAACCATGCCGGCCTGGAGATGCCCCGGGATGCTGCAAACAATTTGATACATGCCCGGCTCATTAGGCGACATAAATTGGACCGTTTTCGCCTCGCCAGGTTGGATTTCTATTTCCCAATAGATGTTGTCTTGGTCTTCCTCGTCATATTTGTCACCAACATCCACACCGAATTTCATGATAGTAAGGTCGTGGATTATAGAACCGGTATTCGCGACTTGGAGGGTGATCTCCGATCCGGCCGGGACGATGAGTTGAGCCGGGGAAATAGAAAAATCGCTCAATTCCACGTCAATGTTCGTCGAGGGAGTGTTTCCCTGGCAAGCGGAAAGGGAAACAGCAAACAGGACAACAAGAAGGGCAAAAATTGTTCTCGACATTTCCTCACCACTCAAAGAACTTGCACAAAAATTTTGCTTGTAACCTCAGGACCGAGGATGGCAGACTTTCGCCCGGCTTTGATCGTCAGGTTATGGTCGAAGGGCGAGTACTCCAAGATTTCCATTTGTGTGCCAGGGACGAGTCCCAGGCTTTCGAGGTGGCGAAGCAGTTTCGAACCGGCCCCCCGAACCGATAGCAATTTGACTGTTTGGTTTGGCCGCAGGGTGGAAAGAGACACCGAGTCGTCGAGCGGCATGCTCAGATCGGCGGATGGGATGAATTCACCATGAGGATCACGGGAGGGATTGCCCATGTCCGCGGCGATGCGCCTTTCGAAATCTTCCGAGATGGCATGTTCGAGTCGTTCCGCGTCTTCGTGGACCTCGTCCCAGGAATAGCCAAGCGAGCGCACCAGCCATGTCTCCAACAGGCGATGATGCCGAATGACCTCCAGGGCGGCTTTCCGTCCCTCTTCTGTCAGCGTGACTCCCTGATGTTTTTGATATTCGACGAGTGCAGGGTCTGAGGTTGCCAGTTTTTGCACCATGACCGTCACCGACGCGGGCCTGACGGCCAGTCTCTCTGCAAGTGCATTCGTGCTTGCGTTTTCGCCATTTTTTGTGAGTTCATAAATATGTTTCAGGTAATCCTGAACGGAGACAGTGAGTGTTTGGTCCATAAAATCACTTCCTATTTGATCAACAGCCCGGTAATCCAGAGAAGCATCATGCCTGTCAGCACACCGCTGAAGATAGTCAGCGAATTAGTCTCGCGCTGTGTGTCCTTTTTGATCAGTTTGGCAATTTCGTAGATGACCTCGAAAATTGCACCTGCACCGATGGCAAGGAAGAGAACTGGCAGGAACGGGGAAGGCGTATAGCCGCCAATCCAGGCGCCAATGATGGCAGGCGCACCGCCGATTAAACCCATGATGGCAAGATTTTTGATGCTCGGCTTGTCGCGCAGAACCGGTGCAATGATGCCGAGTCCTTCGGTTATGTTTTGGATAATGAAGCCGACCACCAGGAATGTACCCAACAAGATTTCCCCGATGCTATAGGCTGCTCCGATGGCGAGACCTTCGCCGAGATTGTGGAAGCCGATACCGACGGCAATCATGAACGCGATGGCAAGTCTACGATTCCCTTCGGTGCCGGAAACCTCGGTCTTACTTTTCGAAATTGCATCGAGCAGCAGGAAAGTCGCCACCGCGCCGATGCCGATCAAACCGATGCCTTGAAATGCTGATGGCACTTCAGCGGCAAATTCCAAGGCTTCTGCAATAGTGTCCAGACCGAGAAAAATAAGCAGGCCGGCGGTCGCGGCGATGAGGAATGTCATTGTCCGGCGTCCCAGTTGGCGCAGGGCAGGGAACCAGAAGATGCCCAGGAAGACGGGTATCACGCCGACATAGAGGCCGATGAGCGTGAAGCCCCAGAAGGTGTGGCTCGAAGGCTGGGGCGTCTCGAACGCGACCGGGATGTCCACGCCAAAAGCAATTGCATTGCCGGTAAAAATCGTAATGCGATACGCTTCACCGAAAGACCAAGGGTAGTTGATGGAGATGGTCGCTCTCCCGAGACGAGGGATGCTCGCATCCGGGCTGACCTCGAATGGCATGACCGCGTCATTGACGATGATTTGGGCGATAGTGACCTCGTCCAGTCCGGTGTTGCGGACCTGGAGTTCGATGCCCCCGCGTGTCAGGACATATCGTTCCACGCTCAGACCTTCGACCGGCGCGGCGGACTTGAGTCCCACTCCTCCGCCTGTGGCGAGGAACAGCACAATTACCCCGGCCAGCAAGAGGACCGGGACGAGGAGCAGGATGAGGGTCCTGAGGGTGAACCGGGCGGTACGTGTCGTAGGTTGCGCCATGTTTGGCCTCCTGGTCATTCGGTCACTTCGAACATCCCATTCCAGCCAAGTTCCGCAAACTCGGTGACATGGGCATGGAACATGTACATGCCGGGATAGTTGTAGGCGAATTCGAGAATGCCGCGTTGAGCCTGCCCTTGAATGATCGTATCGGTGAACTCCGCCGGTGTCAGGGACGTGCCGGTGGGGTAGTAGTGGAAGAAGTTCGCGTGGAGGTGAAAGGAATTGAGCAGGTCGAATTCCAGGAGATTGGCAAGGTAGATTCGGATGCGCTCGCCGACTTTTATTTGAATGGGGTGATTTTGATAATAAAACGGGATCGCATTGACCGCGTAGAAGTCATTCACGTCGTCGAAGTCCACATCGAAACCGCTCATGACCATGACCATTTCGCGGTCCACGGGCGGACGGCCTTGTTTAAGGTCAACGATGAACGCGCCGTAAAGGCCTTTGGCGATGTGCCGCGCCAGGGGAAATACATGACAGTGATAGAGGTGCATGCCGAACGGTTCGGCCATGAATTCATAGGTGAAACTATTGCCTGGTTCAATGTACCCTCCCGGCCCCGTGCCAGGCACGCCGTCCATCACGCCGGGGTGAAAGCCGTGGAAATGCATACTATGCGGGTGATTGCTGCCGTTGATGAGTGTGATGCGTATTAAATCACCTTCCGTGCAACGGATGGAGGGACCAGGGATGCGCCCGTTGTATGTCCAGGCTGGGTAGACGATGCCAGGCACGACTTCGATTTCTTTATTGATGACGGTGATCTCGTATTCGCGCAGGGTCCCGCCGCCCGGCAAGACGGACACCTGGCCGTAATCGAAATCGGTCAGAATCTCTCCTGGGTCGAAACCGTTCTTTTTATGATCTACTTCGCCCACGCCAGGCAAGACTCCTGCGCTGTGCCCGGGATCCATATCTTGCATGGGAGGCATATAGGTCCGACCGGAGCGTTTGCCCAATTGATTTGTCAGGGTGGTGGCCCCGGCCGCGCCGATTACACCCAGTGAGCCTAATTTTAGAATATCCCTGCGGGAAAGTCGTCTGTTCACATTACCTCTTATAAATAGAGTAATAAGATAAATTTAGTCCTATCTAATTATGATTTTAGACGATATTGAATTGCATGTCAAGCGGTTTCATTCCTTTACCAAATCTTTACCCGATTTTGTTACAATAGTAAAAACCCTCGCGAAGGTTCCATTACTAGCACAGTCTTGGAACACACAGGAATTTCACAACAACTTTATTTCCGGCAAACCCAACCCCTCGCGAGGTCCGCGTATACGGAGCCTCCCATGCCCAAAATTCTCGTCGTGGACGACGAACCCAGCATCCTCAACCTGGTCACCTCTTACCTGAAAGCAGAGGGGTATGAGGTCTTTACCGCTTCCGACGGCCCCGCCGCACTCAAGGCTGCCAAGGTTTACAAACCGGAACTGATCGTTCTGGATATTATGCTTCCCGGCCTGGATGGGCTGGAGGTGCTTTCGCGCTTGCGCCGTGAGTCGGACGCCTATGTTATCCTTTTGACGGCCAGGACAGAAGAAACGGATAAAATCGTCGGCCTGTCGGTAGGAGCGGACGATTACGTGACCAAACCGTTCAGCCCGCGCGAACTGACGGCGCGCGTCAAGGCCGCGCTGCGCCGCCTGCAGACGGGAGCAGGCCTCGGGTCCGGGAAGGGCGTGATGGCCTTTCGTCAGGTGACGATCGACTCGGACGCGCGCCGGGTCACGGTGGAAGGGCAGCCGGTCGAGTTGACCGCCATCGAGTTCGACCTGCTGGCTGCCCTGGCCGAGAACCGCGGCCGCGTCCTGACCCGCGAGCAGTTGCTCGAAAAAGTCTGGGGCTATGATTACTTCGGCGACACGCGCGTAGTGGATGTCCACCTGGGCCATGTGCGCCAGAAACTCGGCGTGGAGGTCATTGCCACCGTGCGCGGCGTCGGCTACCGGTTCGAAGATGAGGCAGTATGAAACTTAATCTCGGTGTGAAATTATTCCTTTCCTGCCTGGCCGTTTTGCTGGTGGGATTGCTGGTCCTGGCAATGGCAGCCCAGTTCAGCCTGCCGGGCGCCTATGGCCGCCACCTCGGTCAGATGGCAGAGATGATGAGCGGTTCTGATACTCCCGGGGGCATGGGACCAATGCACGGTCAGGATTTCGGCGCCGGGCAGGACTTATTTGCCAACTTCCAGTTCAGTTTTTACGAAGCCTTCGCCTGGGCGGCGTTGGCCGGGCTGGGCGCGGCGGCCGTCGTCAGCCTGCTCATCAGCCGCCGCCTGACGGCCCCCTTGCGCGACATGACGGTCGCCAGCCAGCGGATGGCTGAAGGCCGTTACAGCGAGCGCGTCCAGGCCGGGGGAGGGGACGAACTCGGCCAACTGGCAGCCAGTTTCAACAGCATGGCTGAAAAACTGGAGCAGGTCGAGGCCATGCGCCGCCGATTGATCGGCGATGTAGCCCACGAACTGCGCACCCCGCTGACGGCCATCAAGGGTTCGATGGAGGGACTGGTGGACGGCGTCCTGCCGGCCTCGCCGGAGACCTTTGCCCAGGTGGCAGCCGAGACCGAACGCCTGAACCGGCTGGTGGATGATTTACAGGAACTCTCGCGTGTCGAGTCTGGGGCGGTCGCATTGGACCTCGAGCCGGTTTCCCTGCCTGAATTGGTCGAAACCGCCCGCAAACGCTTGGCGCCATCGTACGCCTCGAAGGGCGTTTCCCTGACCCTTGACATGCCTGTTGCCCTCCCGTCTGTCCGCGCTGACACAGACCGCTTGCTCCAGGTGCTGACTAACCTGCTTGGCAATGCCCTGCAATATACTCCCGCGGGCGGTCACGTCACCCTATCAGCGGAGACTCGTGTAGGCGAGATCCTCGTCAGGGTTACGGATACAGGCATCGGCATCCCCCCCGAACACCTGCCGCACATCTTCGACCGTTTCTATCGGGTGGACAAATCCCGCACTAGGCAGGCAGGCGGCGGGTCCGGCATCGGCCTGACGATTTCCAGGGCTCTCGTCGAAGCCCATGGCGGTCATCTTTGGGCCGCAAGTCCCGGGAAGGGGCGGGGAAGTACTTTCCTTTTCACGCTCCCGTTGGCTTGAAGTTTCAGAATCCGGTGGGGGGTCACCGAATTTACTAGACATTATCCGCAATAAATTTCACCGCCAAGGCGCTAAGCAGAATTTAGGCCGCCAAGGGCTTTTCTTGGCGAATTTGGAATGTTCCTTGGCGTTCTCCGCGTCTTGGCGGTTATTACGAATAAAGTCTATTTTTGCCAAATCTTTTGCCTGCCTTTATCGTATCTTTACATCCCTGCGGTATCCTTTGGGCAATCAATTCACTAAAGGAGTGAACCCATGAAAAAGATAACTCTCTCTGTTGTTCTTGCCCTGCTGGCCCTCGGCCTGTTTACCGGTGCTGCTGCGGCTCAGGGAAACCAGCCTCCGCGCGAAACCCGCGGTGTGATGCACGAGTACATCGAACAGGCCCTGGCCGACAAACTCGGCCTGTCCCTCGAGGAAGTAGAAGCCCTGTTCGATGCGGGCGCGACCCTCTGGCAGATTGCCCTCGATAACGGCATCGCCGAAGCGGACCTCCCGGCTTTCATGCTGGAAGTTCATGAGGCTGCCTTCGCCGCCGCTGTCGCAGACGGGGTGCTCACCCAGGAGCAGGCTGATTGGATGCTCCAGCGCATGTCCCAGCGCGGCTACGGCGCAGGCGTCTGCCCGATGGGCGGTACTCGTCCGCAGGATGGCACCGGCTACGGCTTTGGCCGCGGCATGGGGATGCACAACGGCGGCTACTGGTGGCAAACCAACCCGTAGGATCGCTGTAAAGACCAAAGGCCGGATGGATCATTCCACCCGGCCTTTTTTTATTTACTTCCTTGCGCCTTCACCAACACCACACCCAGGGCGGTTAATTCCTCGAGGAGTCCAGGGTTGACCAGCCCCATCATTGCCAGATAGACCCCCTGTGGGCTGAACAACACTGCCATTTGGTTGGTATTGCCCTGTTTGAGCGGGTATTTCTCCGCCCAGGTTCCCAGCGGAACGCCGACCCACGGGTTCAGGATCTGTCGTGCCCCGGCCGGGTCACTGCTGAAGGCCATAAAATAAGGTTCGAGCTGATTGTCGAGAGGGGCAAGCACATCGGCATTTTCCAGACCCGGCGTCAGGTCCGCGGGGAAGCCATACAGCGAGAGCGAGGTCTTGAAGAGCATCTTGCCCATCAACGACATCAACCCGCTCTGCGACCCCTGGGTCTGCATTTTCTGCGTCAGATAGACGAAATTATCGTCCCAGCGGAAATCCGGCGAGAACCAGCGCGAGACAGGCGTACCGCCCATGGCCCTGGTCTCCAATTTCCAGTGCACGCCATCCGTGACGTTCTCCGTCTCTTGGCTTCCGGTGATCGCTTCCTGCTCCTGTTTGAACTGGTCAACTGCCTTGCCGGAGGCCTCCTGGAATATCCCAACCAGCGACCCGTCCGCGCCGCCCACGCCCAGGAACTCGCGCAGTTTCTTGGCCTTGGCCTCTTTCGCCCTCTGGCCGCTGCTGTATGAGTTTCGGAAGGGGATCACCTCCTGGCTTTTGGTGATGACGACGATGCGATAGACGGATGTGCTCCTGCGGGAAGAGGAACCATGACTGATAGAATGTTCCAATTGGATAGTGAGAATCTCGGAGAGGGGAATTTCCCTCTTGAAACGCCGGAACAGGCCAGCGCGTTGGATGGTTAACAGGCCGGTGGAGCGGTCGGCTTTGACGGTCAGGATGGCGGAAAGGAGGAAAATAAACAGGCCGATCACCCCGACGATGATCGGCACTGTCAATTGGTCGGGTTTGTTCTGGTAGGCAAATAGTCCAATGCCGAACATGAGCAGCCCAAAGAACCATTCGAAGATGGGATATTCCCGGATGACAAGTTGGTTGGATCGGTTATCCATAGGTGCACTCTTTTCTCCCTGATTATAAGCCAGGATTTGTCTTACAACTTGACCAGACAATGACGCCCGGGTACAATCGCGCCCATGCCCGTCTACCGTTTCTCCGTCCGCTTCAACCGACCTGACCCTCGTTCTGCTGCCCTGCTTGCGGACGCCCAGGCGCTGGGATTCGGGCAACTCAAACTAATCACCTGTCAGGACCTCTATTTTATCGAGGGCCAACTGTCGCCGGAGGAATGCAGGCAGTTGGCTCTCGAACTTTTAACTGACCCGGCCACACAGACTGCCGGCTGGTGCGAATTGCCCGGCGCGCCGCCGGACCCGCATCCTGCTACCGTTATTGTCGAAGTGGCCCTCCGCCCGGGCGTGACCGACCCGGTTGCCGCGCAACTCGTCCGCGCCGCGCACGAACTGGGCTTCGAAGGAGTCCGGCGCGCAGCCACTGGTCTGCGCTTCCTCGTAGAAGGGTTAAGGG
Source organism: Chloroflexota bacterium (assembly GCA_040754355.1). GTDB lineage: Bacteria > Chloroflexota > Anaerolineae > Anaerolineales > Villigracilaceae > UBA877. Next base: position 7,841 of record JBFMCM010000118.1, read on the forward strand.
AGGAACAGGTTTCAGAACTGGCGCGCCGCCTGCTTGCGAATCCCACCATCCAGCATTGGACGCTGGGAGCAATTGCCCCTTCGTTCCCTGTGGAAGTCGCCTCCAGTGGGGAAGTGGAACACATCCCCGTCCGCGGGATGGACGATGATGGCCTGCTGGCAGTTTCCGGGTCCCGCCGCGCTGCGCTGGATTTAGCGGAGATGCAGGCCATCCAGTCTTACTTCCAATCCGAGGGCCGCGACCCGACCGACGTCGAATTCGAAACCATCGCCCAGACCTGGTCCGAGCACTGCGGGCACAAAACCTTCAAAGCGAAAGTACAGGTAATCAGGCAACCAGGAACTCGGGAAACCATGCTCCCTGAACCCTTATTACCTGATTACCCTGCTGAAATTGATTCAATCCTCAAGACTTACCTCAAATCCGCCACTGACCGGATCGCCGCTCCCTGGGTGCGCTCGGCCTTCGTGGACAACGCCGGGATCATTGACTTCGACGACGAGTACGAGGTCTCGTTCAAAGTGGAGACCCACAACCATCCCTCGGCCATCGAGCCATTCGGAGGGGCGAACACCGGCGTGGGCGGC
>JBFMCM010000119.1:0-6044 GCA_040754355.1 Chloroflexota bacterium
TGTGGATCATGGATTCCAGCATCTGCGTGGCGGTGATGACGATCTTCCCCTTGCGATTCGCTTCCTGGATGATGCGCTTCTGCGCCCCAGGCACGTCCTCGGGAGCCATCTCCACACCCAGGTCGCCGCGCGCCACCATCACCCCGTCGGCTGCGTCCAGAATACCGTCCAAGTTTTCGAGCGCCTCGGGGCGCTCCAATTTGGCAATCACCAGCGGCGACTGTTCCCCCAGCCGTCCGATAACGATCTGCTTGACCATCGCCACATCCTCCATTTGGCGCACGAACGAGATGGCCACCAGGTCCACGCCCAGCGAGAGGCCGAATTCCAGGTCTTCGGCGTCCTTCTCGGTGAAGGCCGGCAGGTTGAGCCGCACACCTGGCAGGTTGATGCCCTTATTGGAGGTCAACTCGCCGCCGGTCTGTACTTCAGCGGCCACCAGGTTCTTCTGGATGGATCTAGCCACGAGCACCAGCCTCCCATCGTCGAGCAGGACGCGGTCACCGGCTTTGACAGAGTAGAATAACTGCGGAAAATCCACTGGGATGGAACTGCCCTCGGGCTTTTCTCCTCCCTCCGGATAAAACCGGACCTCTTGACCGGGGACGAGTTTCAGCGGTTCGGCCAGCACGCCGACGCGGATTTTCGGTCCCTGCAGATCCTGAAGGATGGCCAGAGGACGGTTGAGGCGCGTCGATACGGCGCGCAGGCACGAGGTCCGCGCGGCGTGCGACTCGTGCGAACCATGCGAGAAGTTCAGGCGGGCCACGTCCATTCCAGACAGGATGAGAGTCTCGATAACAGCCTCGTCCTGGCTGGCGGGTCCCATCGTGGCAACGATCTTTGCTTTTCTATCCATGGGCTTATTATATAACGAAGGGCGGCTCTTGCCGCCCGATGGCGGATTGAAGTCCGCACTCCAAAAACATTAGCGGAGTGCAGTCTTCAGCCTGCGAATCTGCTGGCAAATGCCTGCGCTCCAGGGTGGTCCAGGAGGGCTTAAATCCAGTTCAGTTCTTTGGCTTTCTTCTCCAGGTCTGCCCGGAAATCGGGATGGGCAATGCCGGTCAGCGCCCGCACACGCTGGCGGATGGTTTTACCATACAGGTCAGCCACGCCGTACTCTGTGACGATGTAATGGACGTGGTTGCGACCGGTAACGACGCCAGCGCCCTGTTTGAGCATCGGAACAATCTTGCTGACCGGTGTGCCGTCTTTCATCACATTCGTGCTGGGCATGGCGATGATGGGCACACCGCCTTCCGAGCGGGAAGCGCCGTAAATAAAATCGAGTTGGCCGCCGATGCCGCTGAAGAATTTGGGCCCGATGCTGTCGGCGCAAACTTGGCCGGTCAGGTCAATTTCGATGGCTGAGTTGATGGCAACCATACGGTCGTTGCGGGCAATGTTGAAGGGATCATTGACGTATTCTGTCCGGCGGAATTCGCATAAGGGGTTATCGTTCACCCACTTATAGAGGCGCTGGCTGCCGAGGATGAATCCGATCACGATTTTACCGGTCAGCAGAGTCTTGCGGGCATTGGTCACCACGCCCGCCTCTACCAGGTCTATCACGCCGTCTGAAATCAGTTCGGAATGGATACCCAGGTCTTTTTTATGGAACAGGTAACCAAGCACCGCATCCGGGATGCTGCCGATGCCCATCTGCATGGTCGCTCCGTCCGGAATCAGTTCGGCGATGTTTTCCGCAATCCGGCGGGCAGTCACATCGCCCTCTTCCGCCATCGGCATTTCAACGATTGGATAGTCCACGTTCACAATATGGGTCAGACGGCTGACATGGATGAACGAGTCGCCCAGGGTACGCGGCATTTGTTCGTTGACCTCAGCGATGATGATCTTGGCCGCTTCCGCCGGGGTTTTGGTCAAGCCGACTTCCACGCCCAGCGAGCAGAATCCATGCTCGTCCGGCGGCGAGACGTGAATGAGTGCTACGTCAATCGGCAGGATGCCATTCTTGAAAAGCAGCGGGAATTCGGAGAGCAGTACCGGGGTAAAATCGGCCCGCCCTTCCTGCACCGCCTTGCGGACGTTGGCGCTGATGAATAAAGTATTGACGCGGATGTGTTCTTCCAGTCCCGGTTTAACGTAATCTGCCGGTCCGACCGAAAGCGCCTGGCATATTTCCACATTCTTCAGCTTGGGAGCATAGTCTACCAGCGCAGCCAGGAGTTTTTGCGGTACAGAGACATTCCCGGTCATGAAAATCCGGTTGCCCGATTTGATCGCCTTGACCGCATCCTCCGCGCTGGTTCGCCGCGATTCGTAAATCTGATTCCATTCCATACTCAACTCCTATTTGGCCAGGCGAGAGAGGTGATACACATCGCCTTTGTATGTGTTGACGGCTGCTTCGATAGCCTTATTCTTCTTCATCGCTTTATCTATGCCCAGGTCGGCAATCTCGAGGATGTACGGGATGACCGGGTTAACGAAGGCATGCGTCGCGGTGCGCGCCACCACACCGGGCATATTTGGTACACAATAATGCATAACGCCTTCCTCGATATAGGTTGGATGGTCGTGGGTGGTCGGGCGGGAGGTTTCTACACAACCGCCTTCGTCAATACTGGTATCAATAATGACCGACAGAGGTTTCATCGTCTTGACCATCTCACGTGTAACCAAAATGGGAGCGCGTTCGCCTGGCGTTAACACCGCCCCGACCAATACATCTGAATATGAACAAACACGCTGGATATTCCGCTCGGTCGAGACCATGGTCACAATGGATGGATAGAATTGGTTGATGCGCTGCAGGACATTGACATCCCGATCCAGAACGGTGACGTGTGCCCCCAGCCCCAGGAATGCACGTGCAGCATAGGTACCCAGGGTCCCTCCGCCGAGGATGGACACTTCTGCAGGCGGCACGCCCGGGATTCCACCCAGCAAGACGCCACGCCCGCCAAAATGACTTTGCAAGAAACGCGCCGCCACCTCCGCGGCCATCGCCCCACCAATCTGACTCAGCGGGCGCAGAACTGGCAGGGAGCCGTCTGCTTCCTGGATTTGCTCATATGCAATCGCTGTGATCTTGTTCTCGAGCAGGACATCAATCTTGCTCTGGCGAGTGGATGCTAGGTGAAGCAAACCAGCAATGGCCGAACCCGGACGAATCAGGTCTATCTCTTCTTCCGTGGGGCGGGCGACTTTTAGCAGCAGGTCAGCCCGACCAAAGATCTCCTCAGCAGAATAAGCAATCTTCGCCCCAACCTTTTCGTATTCATCGTCGAAGAACTTCGCGCCCAACCCGGCTTCGTGTTCCACATAAATAGTATGACCCGCCTTCACAAGGATTTCAACGCCTGATGGAGAAAGCCCGACACGATACTCGCCAGGTCGAATTTCTTTCGGGATCCCTATATTCATTGTATGCCTCCAGATACAAACAATTTAATGCGCAGGCAAATAGCCTGCGGATTATACACTAGGATTGTTTAATACTTCACGAATAGAGGGTAATGCCCAATCAATAGTAGCTTTATCAATCACCAGAGGCGGTGCGAAGCGGATGACGTGTTCGTGGGTCTCCTTGGCCAGGATGCCTCTTACCTGCAACGCCTCGCAGAAGCGGCGCGCCCCGCCTGCCTCTTTCTTCAATTCTACGCCGATCAATAGACCGCGTCCGCGCACTTCTTTGACATGCGGGCTGGAAATTTCAGCCAACTGTTCGGTGAAATATTCGCCAACCTCCGCGGCGCGCTGGATCAGATTTTCTTCGACGATAACCCGCAACGCTGCCCGCGCAACCGCCGCTGCCAGCGGGTTGCCGCCAAAGGTGGAGCCATGCTCGCCGGGCGCAAACAATCCCAGGACCTCCTTGTCTGCCAGCACGGCTGAGACCGGGTAAAAGCCCCCGGATAATGCTTTGCCGATGACGGTCAGGTCGGGGCGCACGCCCTCGTGCTGGGCGGCGAACAATTTCCCGGTCCGGCCCAGGCCAGTTTGGATTTCGTCGGCAATGAACAAGATATTGTTCTGCCTGCAGAGTTCAGCAACTTTTCTGAGATAACCGTCTGGGGGAACAATCACACCTCCCTCACCCTGGATCGGTTCGAGCAGGACGGCAGCCGTGTTGGAAGTGATGGCTTTGGCAATTGACTCCGCGTCGCCATACGGGACAGTCACGAAGCCGGGTGTGAAAGGTCCGAAATCGTCACGATAGAGCGGTTCGGTAGAGAAAGATATCGTGGTAATGGTTCGCCCGTGGAAGTTGCCCGCGCAAGTGATGATCTCAGCCTTCTGGCGCGGCACTTTCTTGACCTGGTAAGCCCACTTGCGGGCGATCTTGAGCGCCGTCTCGACGGCTTCCGCACCCGAATTCATCGGCAGGGACATCTCATAACCGGTCAGGTCGGAGAGTTCCTTGTAGAGCAGGGGCAGTTGGTCGTTGCGGAAAGCGCGCGAGGTCAGGGTGATTTTTCCAGCCTGCTCCACCAACGCGGCCAGGATTTTCGGGTGGACATGCCCCTGATTGACCGCTGAATAGGCTGACAGGCAATCCAGGTATTTCTTGCCGTCCACATCGTAGACCCACACCCCGTCGCCGCGGGTGATGACGACATCCAGCGGGTGGTAATTATGCGCCCCATATTGCTCTTCGAGGGTTATGTAATCTTGGGTTTGCATTTTCGACCTTTATAACCTCAGTAGGGGCGGGTCTTTTGAACTCTGATGATCTAAAGAACCGACCAGAAAGACCCGCCCCTACTGCTATGCCACGCCAAACAACCTTGCCAGGATAGCCTTCTGTGCGTGCAACCGATTGTGCGCCTGCGGGAAAATGACCGAATGCGGGCCATCGGCAACCTCGTCGGTCAGTTCGTGGTTGCGGTGCGCCGGCAGGCAGTGCATCACGATGACATCCTTGTCCGCCTCGGAAACCAGTTCCGCATTGACCTGATAGGGCGGGAAGACGGCCTCGCGTCTCGCGGTCTCCTCTTCCTGACCCATGCTGGTCCATGTATCCGTATAAATGACTTGCGCTTTCTTTACTGCTTCATGCGGATCGCGCAGGAAGGTCAGTTTGGACCCGCTGCCTGCCGCGACCTTTTTTGCCTGCTCGACACTCTCAGCGGGCATGTCGTAACCTTCAGGATTGGCAATGGTGAAATTCCAACCCAATTTGGCGGAAATCTGCATCAGCGAAACGGCCACATTGTTCCCATCGCCAACAAAGACCACATTCAAGCCTTTCGCCTTGCCAAATTTCTCCTGGATGGTCTGGGCATCGGCCATCGCCTGGCAGGGATGGCTGAAATCGCTCAAGCCATTAATGACCGGTACCGAGGACCATTTCGCCAGTTCCATTACGTGGGCGTGCTCGAAAACCCGTGCCATGACAGCGTGAACATAACCCGACAGCACCCGCGAAACATCCGCAATCGACTCGCGTTTGCCCAGACCGATCTCGTTCGGCGAAAGATACAGCGCGTCGCCGCCCATGTGGCGCATGGCCATGTCGAACGAGACACGCGTCCGCAGGCTGGGTTTCTGGAAGATCATCCCCAGCACCCTGCCTTTAAAAAGTGGGGGATTGCCGCCAGTAAAATATTCCTTCTTGAGCCGGATGGCGAGGTCGAGCAAATCTTGTAGTTCCTCCGAAGAATGATCGGAAATATCGAGGAAATGTTTCATTGATAAACTCCAATCTTGGATTTCCACGTTAGTATCAAGTGGCTTGACAGGGAAGTCAAGTGTAAACTGTTAGGATGTTGCATGAATAAAATCACGTAAAAAAAGCGGTGAAGTTTTCAAGGAAATGTCAGGTGGCATTCCTTACCTTTTGCCAATAACGAAACAGACCACTGGCCGCGAAGGCAATCGGCCCGGCGTCCTTGTAAACCATCTTTGTCGCCTCGTCCATGTTCGCGTCTACAGTATGTGCCTCCAGGAAATCAGTGTAACGCGCCTCCAGCAATTCTACATCGTGTATTTCTGGCATGTTTTGTTCCAACCAGGTTTCTACATCGTCAAGGAAATTGACAGCCCGCGTTAAATGTTCGTTCGCGTCGCTGTAG
>JBFMCM010000120.1:0-5430 GCA_040754355.1 Chloroflexota bacterium
CTGCCCTTTCGGCGCGCGCAAGGTCTCCAGGCGATCCTGTAGTTCGATACGCTTAGAATTGACAGCCTGCCGCACCTCGGCAGTAAAGGCTTCGGCGCGTTCACGAATCTGGGAGCGCAATTCCATTCCAGATTCGGGGGCAAAGAGCAGGGACAGAGTCGCGCCGACCAGGCCTCCGATCACTGCACCGATTGTGAAACTCGCGAATTTTCTCATGGCATCCTCCAGGGGCTGGTGATTGATTGTTGCAGAGAACGATATTATAGAACAAATCTGGGATGCGCGGAAGATTGCCATCCGGCTGTTTTTATGGAATAATATCCTTGCGCGTATCTTCGGAACGCGACACTTATTACGTAACCTAATCCAACTGGACTCTACCTTTCACGGAGGGCACCATGACTACTCTTCCCCCATCTGCCGCCTCGCAAGCGCGCAAAAAAGTAACCACCCTGGCATTCCGCCAGAAAAAAGAGCAAGGCATCCCGATTGCCATGCTGACAGGCTACGATTATCCCACCGCCCTGGCACTCGACCGCGCCGGGGTGGACGGTATCCTGGTGGGTGACTCGCTGGCCATGGTGGTGCTGGGGTACGAGAACACGCTGCCGGTCACAATGGACGAAATGCTCCACCACTGCCGCGCAGTGGCGCGCGGCGCAAAAACAGCCTTGCTGATCGGCGACATGCCTTTCATGTCTTTCCAGGTTTCTGTGGAGGAGGCGGTGCGCAACGCCGGGCGGTTCCTCCAACAGGGCGGCATGGATGCAGTCAAACTGGAAGGCGGGCGAGAGCGGCTGGATGCGGTGCGAGCCATCGTAGGCGCGGGCATCCCGGTGATGGGACACCTTGGTCTGACGCCGCAGTCCGTGCATCAATTGGGCGGCTTCCGCCCGCAGGGGAAAACCGCCCCCGCTGCCAGACGCATGCTCGAAGATGCCTTCCTGCTCGAAGAAGCCGGGTGCTTCGGCATCGTTCTGGAATCCGTCCCGGCCCGGCTGGCGGAGCATATCAGCCAGAAACTATCCATCCCAACGATCGGCATTGGGGCCGGCGCGGGCTGCGATGGCCAGGTATTGGTCACGCACGATTTGCTCGGGTTGTTCGAGCGCTTCACGCCAAAGTTCGTCAAAAAATACGCTGACCTGCACGCAGAGATGCAGGGGGCTTTTACGGCCTATCTTGCGGATGTCCGCGAGCATGCCTTTCCTGCTCAGGAGCACATTGTGGAAATGGCAGAGGAAGAATGGGATGAGTTCCTCGAGAAGGAAAGAGTATGAAGTGGCAAGCAAGAATTTACTGATTATTGGAACGGGGGCTCTGGCCACCCTCTTCGCCGCCCGCCTTTCCGCCATCGGTATAAATATTACCTTGCTGGGTACCTGGCGCGAAGCGCTGGAGGTTTTCACCCAGCAAGGGGCACAGGTGGACGGGACAGCCGCATATCCCGTCCGGGCGACAAATTATCCAGCGGAATGCGGCCGCGCCCGGCTGGCGCTTGTGCTGGTCAAATCCTGGCAGACGGAGCGCGCCGTCGGTCAACTGGCAGCCTGCCTCGCGCCGGACGGGCTGGCCGTCAGCCTGCAAAATGGACTGGGCAACGACTCCGTTCTCGCGCGGACCCTGGGCCGGCCGCGCGTTGGAGTAGGCGTCACTACACTCGGCGCATCCCTGGTCGCGCCAGGCATCGTCCGCGTGGCCGGGGATGGCCCGCTCTGGCTGGAACGCCGGCCGCGCATTGACCCACTGGCGGTCATGCTGCGAGAGGCTGGATTCGCGGTCGAGGTGGTAGACGATATTCGTCCGCGGGTGTGGGGCAAACTCGTCGTCAACGCGGCAATCAACCCGCTGACGGCCCTCCTGCGGGTTAAAAATGGGGACTTACTCACCGATCCCCAGGCGCGCGGCCTGATGCACAGGCTGGCACGCGAGGCGGCCGCGGTGGCAGAGGCCCACGGCGTGGCGCTGCCGTTTCAGGGTCCAGAAAGAGCCGCGGAAGAAGTGGCCGAACGGACAAGGGAGAATCTCTCCTCCATGTTGAGGGATGTCCTGCGGGGCGCGCCCACCGAAGTGGACGCAATCAACGGGGAAGTTGTGCGACGCGGGGAAACCTACCAATTGGCAGTCCAAGTCAATCGTCTTGTTTGGGAGTTAATGAAAAAGCAAAGCCGACTTTCTTCCGCCGAATTGTCGGACATGGTAAGATTAGGCCAATCTTGATCCTGGAGGTTTTGGATGCGCAAATGGCTGGTGCTTTTGGCCTTGGTATTGGGATTGGCCGCCTTCCCCGCCCGGGCGCAGGAGGCGGTTCGGATTGCGTCCCTGCGCGTGGATATCTGGCCGGAATTCGACCGCCCGGCTGTCCTTGTAATCTACCATATCACGCTGGCGGCAGATACAGCCCTGCCGGCTACACTTAACTTACATGTGCCAGCCCAGGCGCTGGTAAACGCGGTGGCAATCGTGGATCCCAGCCTTGGCCTGCTCAACGCCGAATACAATCGGACAGTTGTCGGGGCATGGGCGGTCCTATCTATTACAACCACCTCGCTCGAGGTTCAAGTGGAGTACTATGACAGTTTGGTCAGAAACGGCACTATACGTACCATTGTTTATAAATGGCAGGGCGATGCGGCCGTTGACGCTTTCAATGTAGCCTTCCAGGTCCCAGCCGGCGCTTCGAACACGAGCCTCGACCCGGCGCCTGCCTCGAGCCAGAGTGACGCATATGATTTACTGAACTATGTTACCGACACTCTGTCTCTCGAGGCTGGCGAGACGTTCACCCTGACTGCACAATATGAGAAGGCTGATGATGAGTTAAGCGTTGCAAGCATGCCGGTGGAGCCGGCCATGTCGCTTGAGGAAACAAGCGGTCAGACTGCCTGGAGCGATGTCCTGCCGTGGATTCTTGGCGGTCTTGGGTTGGTGTTACTCATCCTGGGTATGTTCGTGCTGTTTAGTTTTTTTGGCAGGTCGGGTTGGCGACGCGCAAAGACGAGAAGGCAGAGAAAGGAACGCCATGCCCCGCGCGCATCCAAAGCAGAGGAAGGAGAATCCGCCCAAGTCCATTGCCATGAGTGCGGACGACGCGCCCAGCCCGGGGACCAATTCTGCCGGTCGTGCGGGACGCGCCTGCGGCGAGAAGAGTAACAGACTACCCTCGATAGGGTAGAACTTTTAATCTGGGGCCGGGTACTGAATAGGTTTATGGAGACCATCGTGTGACCTCGCAATACATAACGATCATTTTTTTCTTTTATGGCTTGGCATTCTATAGCATGGGTTTGCTGGTGGCCATCGAAGGCGGTCGCTCATCCGATCCGCGCTTGCGCCGCGCCCTGCGTCCGCTGGCTGGATTTGGGCTAATCCATGGACTGCACGAATGGTCGGAGATGTTCAGTTTGAGCGGGGTCTCGTTCGGGAATACAGCGATCTTCGACAGTCTAAGGCTGGCAATTCTATCCTTCTCATTCCTTTCACTGGCAGCGTTTGGAAGTTACCTGCTAGCGACAACACCTACGACCCAGCGGCTAGTCATGCTGGTGCCGCTGACCTTGGAGGCCGTGTGGGTTTTTGGCCTGGTTTATTTTCGCAGTCATTATTCTCCCAGCGAGATCTGGTCTGTTGCAGACGTTTGGACGCGCTATACACTCGCTGTTCCCGCCAGTTTCCTGACTGCTATAGGCTTGGTTGTACAACAGCGCGCTTTTCGGCGAGCCGGCCTGATCCGTTTCGGCCAGGACGCCCTGCTGGCGGCGGTTGCATTTGGGTGGTACGGATTGGTGGGTCAAATGTTCCCAAGCGCCAGCCCCCTACCGCCCTCGGATGTAGTCAACTCGCAACTGTTCCTGGAATGGTTCGGTTTTCCGGTGCAATTGTTACGGGCGTTTGTGGCTGTGGGCGCGTCGGTTTTTGTGGTCCGATTACTGCGCGCTTTCCAGGTGGAAATTGATCACCAAATCGCCAACCTGCAGGCCGGGCGCTTACAGGAAGCAGAAGAAAGGGAAAGGCTGCGCAGTGAACTCTTCAAGCGGGTCGTCTCTGCCCAAGAATCGGAGCGGCAGCGGATTGCGCGCGAACTGCATGATGAGACCGGTCAGGCATTGACAGCCATCGGCATGGGGCTGCGGGGCGTGTCGTCCAGCCTGCAAGCCTCAAGAGTGGATCAGGCTGTTCAGGGCCTGCACCAACTCGAAGCCCTGACGACCCACTCACTGAACGAGTTGCAACGCCTGACCTCTGACCTGCGCCCCTCCCATCTCGACGACCTGGGCCTGCCTTCCGCCCTGCGCTGGTACGCGAGCGATGTCGAGGGACGGACGAACCTGAACGTGCGCGTGGAAATTCATGGCACGGAACGCGAGATTTCCTCGAGCATCAAAACAGCGGTCTTTCGTATTGTTCAAGAAGCCTTGACCAATGTGGTGAAACACGCTGGAGCGAGGACAACTTTAGTTACACTGCGATATGGAGAGGAAGGGTTGTCTGTGCGGGTGGAGGATGACGGCCGGGGTTTTGATTCGCAGGCCGCCGGGTCCGGAAAGCGAGTGTCGTGGGGGTTGAAGAATATCGAGGAACGCACTACATTGCTAGGTGGAAAATTCAAATTAACTTCGCGCCCAGGGGAGGGCACTATCATTTATGTTTCGCTACCGTACGAGCAGGAATCGTTGGAGGTGTAGGATGACGATCCGGTTATTACTCGTTGACGATCATCAAGTTGTCCGATCCGGGCTGCGCATGTTATTAGCCAGCGAGAATGACGTCGAAATTGTCGGAGAGGCCGGGACTGCCAGGGAGGCTCTGGAAGGGGTTGCGAACTTCAGACCGGATGTGGTTCTCATGGACATCGGATTGCCCGACATGTCGGGCATTGATGCGACCAGAGAGATCAAACACCTGCACCCCAAGGTGGCTGTGGTGGCATTGACCATTCACGAAGACGAGGAATACTTCTTTCGCATGTTGGAAGCCGGCGCGGGCGGTTACGTACCAAAACGCGCCGCGCCCGAAGAGTTATTGACCGCCATCCGCACCGCAGCAAAAGGCGAAGTCTATCTCTATCCTTCACTGGCAAAATTGCTCGTTAGGGATTATCTTTCACAAGAGCGCACCAGCGGGACCATTGCGCTGGACGGATTGACCGACCGGGAACAGGAAGTGCTGAAATTGCTTGCCGAAGGTAGGGCCAACGACGACATTGCCAAGGAATTGGTCATCAGCCCAAAGACCGTGGCGCGTCACCGTGAAAATATCATGCAAAAATTACAACTGCATTCCCGCGCTGAACTTGTCCGCTATGCCATACGCAAGGGGATCATCAAAGCGTAGAATCTCTCTCGTTTTAGAGTGTCCACAGCCTGCCTGAAGACCGGCAGGCTGTTTTATTGGGGCGAGTGGCACAATAAAGACCCAATGCAAATCTCG
>JBFMCM010000121.1:0-32033 GCA_040754355.1 Chloroflexota bacterium
CGTGATTTTATGAAAGTTGTTGGAATTTCCGTCGCCTCGCTGGCGCTCACCCGCTGTATCCCCGTCGGCGTAACCTGTTACGCGCCCCTGCCGCCCTCACCTTACCCGACTGAACCTGTCTCCGCCCGCGACCGCCTGCGCCGCTGCTGGCTGAGTTTCGGAGAACTGGCCCAGGCGACCATCGAAGAGGCCAATCAGGGCAGCACAGAAAACGCCTTCGGCCAGGGATTGGTTATCGAGCACCGTGCCGCGTTGGATGAACTTATCGCCAACGGTGAACTGACCGCATCGGTGGCAGACCTCATCCAGGAGGCCTATGACGCGGCTGTTTACCATGTCTGGCGTTCCAACGCGCCCATGACTTGCTATGAACCCATGATCGTGGATTATGCCCCGGTCAGTGCCTCTATCTTGGTTCAACAATCGGATGCGCTCGAGCAGGTAGCCAGCCAGGGTCAGATTGATACCGCCACCCTGGACAAAGCCAGGGCAGCCCTCGAACACGATCTGGCTTTTTACGCCTTGACCGACGAGGAAGTGTCCAGCCTGTATGACCGCATCATCACCGAATGGCAGACCCAGGGTGGAGTCGCTCCATCTTTCGAGGAACTCGAGTTGGAAATCACTCCCGACGCCCAGGCAGCGGCACAATTCATCATCAGCCTGCTCACCGGCCAATGACTGCCATCCGCCCGCGCCTCCAGTCGCTCATCTTCGAAGTCACCCAGGCCTGCAACCATGCCTGCCTGCACTGCTACAATGTCTGGCAGGGACCGCAAGCCATCCCCTACCCGCGCGGCCAACTCGATTCGTCCCGGACCCTCAGCCTGCTCGCCAAAGCCCTCGACGAGACCGTTTGCTCCCACGTCACGCTGACGGGCGGTGAGCCGCTCCTGCGCCCCGACCTGTTCCAGATTCTGGAATTCCTTCAGCAGAGGCGCGTACGCATCACAGTCATCAGCAACGGGCGCCTGCTCGATGAGGCTACGGCGGCCGGCCTGATCGAGCGCGGCGTCGGGTTGTTTGAATTGCCTTTGCTCAGTCACCGGCGCGAGGTCCATGACGAACTTTCGGACGCGCCGGGAGCCTGGGACGCGGTCCTGGCCGCCATGGCAAACGTCCGCTTGCATCACGGACAGGTTGTCGCGGCTTTCGTTGGCACGCGGAAGAACATCGCGCATCTCGGCGAGACACTGCGGCTGGCGTTCGCCTTCGGGGCACGCGGCGTGATGTTCAACCGCTTCAATCCTGGCGGCCGCGGGCGGGAACATCTCACTGAATTGCTGCCCACCGTCCACCAGGTCCGCGAAGCGCTCTCCGTGGCCGAGGCCGCTGCGGTGGAGATCCATCTGCCCATCTCCTGCTCCATCCCCATCCAGCCCTGCCTGATTGACACTACACAATACCCGCACCTGGGTTTCGGTTACTGCGCCGCCGGATCCGACCGCGCCTATTACACCCTCGACCCGCTCGGCAACCTGCGTCCCTGCAACCACACCGATACCGTTTTGGGAAACTTGTTCGAGGAATCGTTTGCCAACTTGATTACCCCCGAGCGCATGTCCGCTTTCACCTGCGCCATCCCCGCCTTCTGCGCCGCCTGTGACCGCCGCCTCGAATGTCAGGGCGGATGCAAGGCCTCGGCGCAGGTCTGCTATGGCTCGCTTGCGGTGGAGGAACCGTTCCTGCGGCAACGCGTTCCAACTTCAGCGTGACCTATCCGACTGCTGCTAAAATCAATCCCAAAACTACCAGCCCAGTCCCCGCCAGTTTCGGCGGGGTTGCCGCTTCTTTGCGAAAAAATATTCCCAATGCCGCGCCCATGGGGATGCTCAACTGCCAGAATCCCTCGGATATTTGGAAATTAATTTGACATTGACCCCTTTTTCATGTATTCTTGTATTGAATCAGGCTAGGGAGACTTTGCTCTTGACATTGAGTCTATAACACACCCGACAAGTGTACAGTTTCCTGCCAAGAAACCAATTGCAGCGCAGTCTCTAAAAAGAAGGTGCTCTCATGAAATGTCCAAAATGTGGGGGCAAAAACCCAGATGATTATATCTTCTGCCAAGAATGCGGTGCGGCGTTGACCCAGGCAGTGGTTTGCCCCAATTGTGGACAGTCCAACCAGCCTGATTACAACTTCTGCCAGAAGTGCGGATATGTGCTTGCCGCGGCTTCCACGCCCGCGCTGGATGAGGCGGCTGCGAAGCCTGCCTCGAGACCGGCTCCTCCTGAACCTGTTCCAGTGCCGGGTCAGCAGGCAGCGCCTGCGCCGGCTGCCCAGCCAGCCGCGCCGGCGGTGGTCATCATAAGGGAGGACGAGAGAAAGCGCCGCCGCGTGCCGGGTCCTGTCTGGGCCATACTGGGCGCACTGCTGGTGATCATGGCCTGCTGCGGGCTGATGTGGTTCGACGTGGTGGATATGCCGGCCGGGGTTGTCGAGCGGCTGCCTGCCCCGCTGGATGACATCATCGGCCAGGTGGTGGACGCGGTCGAAGACCGCCAGGTTCGGCTTCCAGTCTTCGGCGGCCCGGCAGAGAGGGAACCGCCAGAAGATGGCGGGCAGATCGGCGGGGAAGGTGAGCAGCCAGCTGGAGAGACCTGTCCGACCATCATCCAAGCAACCTATTCAAGTCAGGATGATAGGTCCTTTATGTCAAGTTTCTACCGCGGCGATGGGGACGGCGTAGCCAATCCTAGTTATGGATATTTCCTCCCTGACCATTGGAGTGTAAAAGTCATCCCCTGCGCGGGTTGCCAGCCTCTCTATCCAAGCTGTACGTGGGATGATAACAATCCATATCATTGGAGATGTGTGGTTGAATTCGATGAACCAGACTGTGATCTCCGGGCAACCGCCGTGTTCACACCACTTGGCGGTAATATCTGTGCCGCGCAGGAAGTTGATATGGAACTGCACCGTGACCTTGCAACCGGTTGTGATGGAGGGGATCCCTGCGAGGAGGCCAACATCAACAATGCCATTCAACCCGGGTCTATCACCCCCGCTTTCACATGGGCGAATGATAACCAAGAACTCCAAATGACGCTGACAAACAATGTAGCCTTTCCGTCGAGTGAGTATTTCGTTGTACTCGAAAAAGGTGATTCTTACGAGGGAACACCTTGCGACGTGTACTCCGATCAGCATCAATGCTATGGCGTATTCTATGTGTGGCCTGACCAGTTTCCCTCAGAATCTGGAAATTACACGATGACGATTTACGAAGCAGATCCGAGTAAGATCGAACAATGTGCCCTGGCAACAATCATCGTGACAATCCCGGACCCGCCCCCTCTGCCACCCCAACCCCCGCCCGCTGGTGTCTGCTCATCCGGCGAGACCTACCACGAAGGCTGGCCGTACAACAATGGCTGCTGCACCGACGGCTGCTGGTGCCAGCAGGGCGGCGAGTGGGGCTGCTGGACGACATGTGCCGACCATTGCGATGACTAGACCCGGAAGAGATCTGCCAAGCGGATGGTTTGGAAAGGAGATCTGAAATGTTTTGCCCAAAATGTGGTAAGGGTATCGCTGATACGGCCAATGTTTGCGGCTACTGCGGCTTCAAGATTCCCGCCAAGGTCGAATCGCTGCCGGAGGTGAAGAAGCCTCGGATCAAACAGTCCCCTGCCAAGGCGGCCTCGCCTGCCATCCAGCGGAGGCGGCTGCCGGTCTGGGCATGGGGATTGATCGGGCTTGTGATCGTTCTGCTGGCTCTCGGCGGAGGGATGGGTCTATACCTGAACCAGAAGTACCAGCAGCCCATTTGGGGGGCGCAATACCGCGCTGCCCAGGATTTCGGCCCCGGATATTGGTCCGCAGGCGAGCACGAATATGCTTTTAAGGCTGTGGCGGATACCGGTGACTGTTCCATCGAGCCATTCGAAGGTGAGCCTGTCACATTCTATGTCGCCGAGGATGTACCGTATACGAGCAAGGTTTATCTCCGCATCTACGGCATCTATGCGACGGCTCTCGCAGAGGATGCTTTCTTTACGATCAATCCTCAGCAGGCAACCATTCCTGTTATAACTTTTCTGCAAGATGATGAAAATGGAATTGGTTTTACGCATGCCGAGGCAAAAACGCAGCTTGCTGCCTGCACGCTCTATTTTCGCTGGGACGACCACCCCTGGCAGCCATTGGAGGTAGAACAGGTTGTCGAGTTCACGCCATGAAACTTTTTCGACAGCTACGATAGCCCAGCCCTCAATTACTCAAAGCCACCCAAGTAAGTCCGAATATCACCAGCCCAATCCCCGTCAATTTCGGCGGGGTTGCTGCTTCCCTGCGAACCACGATTCCCAAGGCCGCGCCGATGGGGGTGGATAGTTGTCGGAAGGCAGAAACATAACTCACGTTGTCGACATAGGCCATTGCCAGCAGGACCAGCCCATAGGTGGCGGTGATGATGAATCCCATCACTCCCGCCGTCCGCCATTCAGGCAACCGCGCCTGGGACAGCACTTGCCATTCAGGTCTCCAGAATAACAGGAACAGGGTCAAGAAGAGTGACAGGCTGATGGTTTCCAGTTCGACGTACAGAAACGACCAGGCCAGGTTGGAGAGGGGCATTTCCGGCAGGGAACGCAGGATCCGCAGGGACTGGTCATCCAGCAGGGTGTAGCCTGTGATGCAGGCCGCCGCCAGCAAGGCAAAGACGACCCATTTCTGTCGGTAATGACTCGTGCTGAGGTCACTGAATTTAGGCAAGGGCAAGAGAAAACAGCCTGCTGTCACCGCCGCGAAACCCACATACGCCAGCGGGCGAATCTGGTCGCCGCGTCCCAGCAGCACGCTGACGAGGGCCACAAGCACGACCGGCAGGGAGCGCGCCAGCGGGTAGGCGTGAGACAGGTCCCCGCTCCGGTAGGCTCCGGCAAGGAAGATGTAGTAAATGGCTTGCACCGCGCCGGTTGCGGCGATCAGTCCCCAGACGGCAGGTGGAATGACAGTCAGACCATCCCGAAAGAAAAACAAGACCGGCGAGAAAATCACCACCGCGGCGAGGGAGGCCATCAGAAAGAACGCCGCGGGAGGATTCTGGCGCTTACTGAGGAAGTTCCAGAAAGCATGGGTGAATGCCGAGATGGTAACGAGGAGGAAGGCCAGGAGGGTCATGGTAAGAATCAAGCCTCCCGACTTCAGGAAGGCCTGTCTTGTCTTGAATTCCACGAACGTACCATAAAAATTCGTGCCATTCGCGAAATTCGATGCTTATTTCACTTCCACCAATTCCACGTCGAAGACCAGGGTGGCATTCGGCGGGATGACGCCCCCGCCCGCGCCGCGTTCTCCGTAGGCCAGGTGCGGCGGGATGGTCAGTACGGCCTTGCCGCCAACCTTCATCAGGGCGATGCCCTCGTCCCAGCCCTTGATGACTCGACCCTGGCCGAGCACGAACTCGATCGGTTCGCCGCGGCTGACGGATGAATCGAACACCTTGCCGTCCGGGAATTTGCCAGTGTAGTGCACTTTCACCGTTTTGCCCGCCACAGCCTGCGCGCCTGTCCCGGCAGTGATTTCAGTGAATTCCAGTCCGCTTGCAGTTTTCATGGGGTCTCCTTTGCGGTCGTAATTGTAACGCAAATCCCATGTTATAATTTCACTGCCGTTTAGTTTCAGGAGCAAAGGAATGACAGACATCCTGTAGAAAACCAACGCTTTCCGGGCGACTCAACCCGCTGGTTTTTAGATTCTCCAGCCGGGGGCGTTTGCCCCCGGTTTTCATTTCCACAGGATCGTCTATGCTCTCCGCACATCACCTCACTAAAACTTACGGCCTCCACACCGTACTCCAAGATATTACCTTCAGCATCGCTCCCGGCGAACGCCTCGGCCTGATCGGGCCGAACGGCTGCGGAAAGACCACGCTTCTGCGCATCCTGACCGATGAGGAGACACCGGATTGGGGGACCGTGGCGCACACGCGCCCGGATTTACGGATCGGCTACCTCGCTCAGGGTTTCGACCTCGACCCTTCACTGACTCTCGCCGAAGCCTGCGCGCCCGCCTCAGCGCGGGATCCCTCGACTTCGCTCGGGACAAGCCTTGAAGCCACACTTGTCGAACTGGCCGCCGCCTTTGTCGCGCATCCCACCGATAAAAACCTCCAGGCCGAATACGACGCGCTTCTCGGTCAACTGTCTTCGGTCCATGGTCCGCCGGAAGAAATCCTCGCCCCGCTCGGCTTGTCTGGGATCTCACCCGACACGCGAGTCGGAACATTGAGTGGCGGCCAAAAAACACGCCTCTCGCTGGCGCGCCTGCTGCTCTCCGACCCGCATCTCCTGCTGCTCGACGAACCCACCAACCACCTCGACATTGCCATGCTCGAATGGCTGGAGGGCTGGCTGCGGCGATTCCGCGGGGCAGCGCTCATCGTATCGCATGACCGCACCTTCCTCGACAACACCGTCTCGGCCATCCTCGAACTCGATCCGCTCACGCATGGCCTGAAACGATACGATGGGAATTACAGCGACTACCTCACTCAGACAGAAGCCGAGCGCGAGCGCCAGATTCAGACTTATCTCGACCAGCAGGCCGAAATCCGCCGCATGAAAGCGGATATCGCCCGCACCAAGGAGCAGGCCGCGCACACCGAACGTGCCGCCAGTTCCATCCGCATCGGAGGGCCAGAGTACAAACGGAAAGGTTACAAGTCCTACCAGCAAGGCATCGCCAAGAAAGTGGCTGCCAAGGCTAAAGCCCGCGAGAAAAAACTGGAACGCTTCCTCAAATCGGACGAAATCGTCGAACGCCCGCGCTCCGCCTGGCAGATCAAACTGGAATTCGCCGCGCCCAAGCATCTCAGCAAGGACGTGCTCGTGACCGAGGACCTGTCCATTGGCTACCCGGGCCTGCCGCCCCTCTTGAGCGGACTCCGCCTCCACGTCCGCGGCGGGGAACGGGTGGCGCTAACCGGTCCGAACGGGTGCGGGAAAACGACCCTCCTGCGCACCATCGCCGGGAAACTGGAATCGGCTGCCGGGTCCGTGCGCCTCGGTTCGTCCGTCAAACTCGGCTACATGACCCAGGAACAGGAACTCCTCGACCTGTCGAAGTCCCCGCTGGAAATTATCCAGTCTACTGGGCTGTTCAACCTAACCGAGGCGCGGCACTTCCTGCACTACTTCCTGTTCAGCGGTGATAACCCGCTGCGTCCCTGCGGCGAGATGAGTTACGGCGAGCGTTCCAGGCTGGAACTGGCGCAGCTGGTGGCGCAGGGCTGCACCTTCCTGATGCTCGACGAACCCATCAACCACCTCGATATCCCTTCCCGGTCGCGCTTCGAGCAGGCATTGGCGAAATACACCGGCACCGTGCTGGCTGTCGTCCATGACCGTTATTTCATCGAACGGTTCGCGACCAGTTTGTGGGTAGTGGAAGATGGCAGGATACGGAGCAGGTAGGTCACGCTTTTTGCGTGACTACCCGGCAAATTGTTCCGCTAAAAGCGGGACCTATAAAAACATGACACCCAACCAATTTACACACCACCCCGAAGTCAACACAGTTTTGGACGCCCTCCTGCCAGAGGTGAAGTCCATCTTGGGGGACCAGTTCATCGGCATGTATTTGCACGGTTCACTAGCCTACGGCGATTTCGACCCGCGAACCAGCGACATTGATTTCCTGGTTGTCACTCAAGACAGCCTCAGTGCTGAAATCTTTTCTGCCTTGAAAGAGATGCACGCTCATCTTTTCGCCAGCGGGGGCACGTGGTCGCGAAAACTGGAAGGTGCATACCTGCCAGAAGGTCATTTACGCCGCCATGAACCGGGTCATGCTCCCATCCCTTGGCTGGGTTCGGATGGACACTTTGCCTGGGAAAGGCTCGGCAGCGATTGGATCATCCAGCGTTGGATTTTGCGCGAGAAAGGCGTCATCGTTGCCGGGCCGCCTTTGGTTGACATGATTGATTCTGTCAGCGCGGCAGACTTGCGCGAGGCTGTGCGTGGCTCCCTGCGTGAGTGGTGGTCACCGCCGTTCCCTTCGCCCGAACGCTTCCAAAGGGACGGGTACCGGGTCTATGCCGTGCTGACCATGTGCCGGTCGCTGTACGTGCGGGAATTCGGGCGTGTGGCTTCCAAGCCCGAGGCAGCCCGATGGGCGATACAAATGTTTGACGGACGCTGGGATGACTTGATTTCGAGTGCCGCGACCTGGAGGCCAGGAATTGCTCTCGATAATGTGGCCGAAATGCACCAATTTATCCAGTTTACGCTGGAAAAATGGGATTTGCCTTCCCTTCGGGACTGATCCATTGGGCAATTTATGGATAAAAATGGTTCAATTTTATGCCTTGCCTTTTTAATCTAAACTGGGTACCATTACGGAAGATATGTCTATGCAGCCTTCTCCCCGTTCCACGGATTCCGCCGGCGCTGGCCGTATCGTCCAGGCTGTTTTGAGCATTGCCATCCTGCTGGCGACCCTTTTTACCGCCTTTTCACCGCGCCTGTTCTCGGGCGAGTTCGGTGAGACCATCCTGGCATTGATGACGCCGCAGGTGGTCTCTGATTTAGGTGCCCCGGCAGCCGAACAGACCATTCGCATCGGCATCGTCGCCGGTCACTGGGGCAACGGCGATGACGTGGGCGCGGTCTGTGGGAACGGGGCGACGGAAGTGGATCTCAACTACGATATCGCCCTGCTCGTCCGGCAGGAATTGGAGAAACTCAACTACACCGTGGACCTGCTGCAGGAATACGACCCGCGCCTGACCGGTTACCACGCCGCCGCGTTGGTTTCCATCCACAACGACACCTGCGCGGACATGGGCCCCGATGCCTCCGGTTATAAAGTGGCCGCCGCAACCGGTTCGCGCGACCCCAATCTCTCCGTCCGGCTGGTGGCCTGCCTGGGTTCGCACTATGGAAGCGTTACCGGCTTGCCTTTCCATCCGTCCAGCATCACGCGTGATATGACCGAATATCATGCCTTCAACGAAATGGATCCGGCCACCACTTCTGCCATCATCGAGACCGGGTTCATGCAACTGGATTATTCCTTCCTCACCGAACACACTGACCTGGTGGCCCAGGGCATCGTGAAAGGCATCGTGTGTTTCGTGGAGAACGAGAGTATACCGCCCACTCCTACGCCATGATTCCTGACTCGCCTGCCGTTTATCAGGCTCTCGAGAACGCCCGCCAATCCGTCCAGCGCGGCGACCGTCAGTCTGCGCGCCGCTGGGCGGAACGCGCCATCTCCCTCGACCCTGATCAGGAGGAGGCCTGGCTTATCCTGGCAGCCGTCGCCAGCCCGCGCGCCAGCGTGGCTTACCTGGAACGGGCGCTGCGCATCAATCCGGCCAGCGAACGGGCGCGCCAGGGATTGGCCTGGGCGCGTCAGCGCCTGGGACAGACACAGGCTGACCAGCGGGCGCTCTCCGACACGCAGCCGCAGCGCAGGGTGGGGAAACGACCGGGCGCGGCAAGCAGGCCCCGGGTCCTGCCGCGCCGCCCTCCCGTGACGGTGGCCCGGTCCGCGCCGAAGGCTGATCTCCCGCTGTCCAAGTCATTGACGAAATACCGCTGGTCATTCGCCGCCCTGACGCTTGCCCTGCTGTGCGTGGCGGCTGTGGCGGCTTTCTGGCCAGGGAACGCTGCTCCGGCGCTGACTCTCCTGCGGGGACCGCAACCCACGCAAATCTCCGGCGCGCTCGCCGAAGTGGACAAGCCGACCTATACGCCCACCTTTACGGCTACGTTCACGCCGACCGCCACATTTACCAGCACCCCGACCTTTACCCCCACCTTTACGCCCACTGACACTCCCCTGCCGACCCCAACTCCCATACCGACCGACACGCCCTGGCCGACCAGCACCCCCTTCCAGCCGGTGGCGGAGGAACCCCTCTTATACGATTATGGTTACGGCGTTCACTGGATTGACGTGGACCTCTCCGAACAGATGGTGTATGCGTATGAAGGCGATACCATCGTGGCCAGCTTCCTGGTCTCCACCGGTGTGGCCGCCTACCCGACTGTCGTGGGGCAGTTCCACATCTACATGAAATTCGAGTACACCGACATGGCTGGCCCCGGTTATTACCTGCCAGATGTCCCTTATACGATGTATTTTTATAGGGGCTACGGCTTGCACGGTACATACTGGCACAACAACTTTGGCACGCCGATGAGCCACGGCTGCGTGAACATGTACACTCCCGATGCGCAGTGGCTGTTCTACTGGGCGCCGATGGGCACCCTGGTGAATGTCCATTACTAACCCCGAATTGCTTTCGCGGCGCGATTTCCTCAAACTGAGCGGGGCGGCCTTGCTCAGTATTTTGTTTTCCGACCTGCATCTCGACCAGGTATCTGCCTCGCCGCTGCCCATGCAGGGACGCGTCCTCTACTCCCGCATGAAGGTGCGCGCTTCCCCGTCCTTCTCCGGGGAGCAGATCGGTTCGCTGTTCTTCGACAACCTCGTCAACATCGTCAAGCAGGTGGCCGGCGGCGTCCCCGAAGACCGCAACCGCATCTGGTTCCGGCTGGAACAGGGCGGCTATGTCTACTCCGGCGGCATCCAGCCGGTGAAATCCATCCTGAACGAGCCCATGCCGGAGGTCCCGGAAGCGGGCGTGGTAGGGGAGGTGACTGTCCCGTATGCTGATTCGATGTGGGCCATCAACCGCAGTCCCTATCCTGGGCCGCGCCTCTATTTCGGTTCGACGCACTGGATTACAGCACTGGTCACCGACCAGCGCGATGGCAGTCTGTGGTACAAATGCTACGATAACCTGTGGCAGTCGCACTACTATACCCGCCCGCAGTGGGTACATATTTACTCGGATGCCGACCTGGATCCCCTTACCCCGCACATTCCCAATTATGAAAAGTACATCGAGGTGATTCTCGATGAGCAGATGTTGTACGCTTTCGAGGAAGAGAGGTTGGTCTATACGGCGACCACTTCCACCGGCCAGCGCAGCTTCGAGACGCCCATCGGCTGGTTCCGCACCTTCCACAAGCGTCCCACCTATCACATGACCGGCGGCTACGATGCCGCCTCCATTTTCGACCTGCCCGGCGTGCCGTGGGATTCATACATTACCGATAGTGGGGTTGCCATCCACGGCACTTATTGGCATAATGACTTCGGCAATCCGCACAGCCATGGCTGTATCAACCTGACGCCGGAGGCCGCCCGTTGGGTCTATCGTTGGACCTTGCCGCCGGTCCCGCCGGGCGAACGGCTGGTCCTGACCCCCGCCTCCGGGACCCGTGTCCGGGTGCGGCAGACCAGGCTGACCAACTTTTGGAGTGAACCATGAACCCCGCTTTCGAATATGACCGTTACCTGCTCAAGCGCCAGGTCTTTACCCTGACCGGGAAACTGCGCTTCTATAACCCGCAGGAGCAAATGGTGCTCTACGTGGAACAGAAAATGTTCCGCCTGCGCGAAGACATCCGCGTCTACAACGACGAGAGTAAAAGCCAGGAAGTCCTGCTCATCAAGGCGCGCAGCATCATTGACTTCAACGCCGCCTACGATGTGCTCGAGCCGGCTTTCAACCAGAAGATCGGCACGTTGCGCCGCAAAGGCTGGCGTTCGATGATGCGCGACGAGTGGGAAGTGCTGGATGTCAACGATAACCTGATCGGTATGTTGTTCGAAGACAGCGTCGGGCAGGCCATGCTGCGCCGATTCCTGCTCGGCTCGCTCCTGCCCCAGAATTACGACATGACCCTGGGCGAAACCCGCGTCGCAGACCTGCGCCAGCGTTTCAACCTGTTCGCCTACCAATTGGACCTCGATTTCAGCATGGACCCCGCCCGTCGGCTGGACCGTCGTCTCGGCATTGCTGCCGCCACCCTGCTGGCGATCATCGAAGGGAAACAACAGAATTAATATGCCGCGCCAACCCCTTTTTGCCGGCCTTGTTGTGGACGAATTCGACCGCCCGGTCGCCGCTGCTTTCGTGGGCGAAGAGCCCTGCTATGTGGTGGACGATGCTGGCTTCAAGCGTCACATCCCATCCGAACAGGTGGACCGCCGCGTGCTGGAGATGATGCGCGAGCAAATCAGCGGCAACGAGGACCTGCTTTCCGAGCAGGCTGCCAAGATGCTTGGCACGGAGGATATTTTTTCCAGGGCCATGCTCGAAAATCAACTCAAGAACATTGATAAACAATTCGAGACACTCCTCCAAACCGGAATTCCTGAAGAGGGACGCGCCTTCATGGGTATGTCGGGCTTCAAGGTGGTGATCAACATGCACGGCGAGGTCATCCGCCTCGACCAGCCCGCCGCAACCGACGAGGGCGGGAATGGGGACGAATAAACTTTCAGGGACGGCGAAGAAGCCGTCCCTTTTTCATCGCTTGAAGGAGGCCGCCCGCCGGCTCAAAGTCGAGACCTATGCCCTGTACCTGGCCTACCGCGACCCGCGCACACCCTGGTATGCCAAGGCCTAGACGTTGTTCGTGGTGGCGCACACCTTCAGCCCGATTGACCTGATCCCCGACTTCATTCCCATCCTGGGTTATCTGGACGACCTCGTCATCACGCCATTTGGCATCTGGCTTGCGGTGAGACTGGTCCCTGCCGAAGTGATGGCCGAAGCCCGGAACAACGCGCAGCAGTTGCCGGGTCCCGACAGCCGCCTCGGGCGGGTGGGGGCAATGATCGTGGTCGTTGTCTGGCTGCTGGTCGCGGCTGGCGTCGGTTTGCTGGTCTATCGTCTCATCGAATCCAACAGCGGTCAACTCACTTGACTTCCTTTTGCCGCGATTGTATGATGATATAGGAATGTGGATTTTTACAGAAACGCCAAACTTGTTTTCGATCGAGACCCCATGACCAACTCTCTCACGCCTGAAGAAAAACAGACCTTGCTGAAATTGGCCCGCCAGTCCATCGCGGCGGCCGTGCGCCGGGAAGCGCCCCCGGACCTTGACTCTGCCTCCCTGACCTCGAACCTGCTTGCCGAAGGCGCCAGTTTCGTCACGCTGACGAAGCGCGGCGCCCTGCGCGGCTGCATTGGCGCGTTGGAGCCCTACCAATCCCTGACCGCCGATGTGCGCGAACACGCTGCCGCCGCGGCCCTCGAAGATTACCGCTTCCCTCCAGTGCAGGAAGCCGAACTGGCTGAAATCCAAATCGAAGTCTCGCGGCTGACCGTCCCCGTGCTGTTGGAATACACTGATGCAGACGACTTGCTTGCCAAACTTCACCCCGGCATAGACGGCGTCATCCTGCGGGATGGCTGGCAGCGGGCCACCTTCCTGCCGCAGGTCTGGGAGAAAATCCCGGATAAGGCTGAGTTTTTGAGGAACCTGTGCTACAAGATGGGAGCAGACCCGGATACCTGGCAAAAGAAACACCTGGAAGTGCTGGTCTACCAGGTGGATGAATTCCATGAATGAAAAGGAGCTCGAAGATGTCAGAAATTATCATCTCCCCTCCTGATGATCAGGCCAAACATTCCAAAATCGGGATCGCCTCATTTGTGCTGGCTCTGCTGGGCTTATTCCTGTTTTGCACTGCAATGCTGCTTGCCCTGGTTTACGGTGCCTCCCTCGGCTTGAGCAATCCCTCCATCAGCCAGGACCCCTACCAAACGTATCGGTATATTGATCAAACCTCCCCGGTATTCATCCTCTCAGTCGTCCTTTCCTGTTGTGGGCCGATCCTGAACCTGGTGGGGCTTGGACTGGGGATTGCTGCGGTTGCCCAGAAAATCGACAAGAAAATATTCGGGATTCTCGGCCTTGTCATCAGCGGCCTGGTCCTGCTGACCTATTGTGGTTTGACTGTCCTGGGACTGGTGATGCAAATAAGGAGTTATTGACATTTGAGTTACAAGTAGGCCGCGTCGATATCCTGCCAGGACTCTTCCGGCAGGCGCAGGTACTTTGCCAGCAAGGGGTGAATGCGTCCGATTTCCTCCGCCACGCGCTGCGCCACGCGGCGCATCGAAAAGTGGGCATTCGGCGCGGCGCGTAATCGGCAGAATGCAAATGCCTCCCTTAAATTCAACGTAAACAATACCCGCCGGTTGAAGCCATTGGGGACGATATACGCTGCGACCTGCGGATTCCTGCCTGCCAGTTGTTCATATGCTTCTGCCGCCGCGTCCATAGCCGCCCGGTAGGGGACCTCGAAGCCGGCCTCCGCCACCCGGCGCGGCAGGCTGTACCCAAGCCGCGCTGTCAGCATTTGGGGCGTCTGCGTCATCATGCGGTGGCGTTTGAACTCGGCGTAGCCGCCCTGGTCGAGGACCAGGTCGAAGGTGTAGGTGGTATGCTCCAGTTCGCGCAAGGGTGCATCGTGCTCACCCAGCCGTCCGAGCAGAAGTCCGGCCAATTTTTCCTGCTCCTCCCGTCCCGCCGCGCGGACGGTCTCCAGCGCTTCTGGGTAGCCCATTTCGCTGAAACGGTAGAGGGCGGCCGCCAGGATTTTCACTTCTCCATCGGGGTCATGATCAATCAAAGTGCACCAATCCGCCGATTTACGATTGACGATTTTCGATTGACAATTTTCAAAATCCGCACGGATGTCGGTTAGGTAAGGAATGGCTTCGGCGTATTTGACCAGGGTCGGCACCTCCGTCTGGGTCACGCGCTTGACCTCCGCGCCGATCTGCCGTACTTCTTCCAGCGGGTGTGAGAGCATCTTGCTGATCGCGTGTTCGAGGGCGCGGGCATTAGCGGTCATTCCCAGGTTGGCGAGAGCGGCGGCCGGGAGCAGGAAACGGCAAACATCTACGTACTGCGAGCGGATTCGGCGGTCGTAGGCCTCGTCCGACTCATTTTCCTTTCGTTTCACCTGTGCCTCTGCCAGGGCCTTGACCGGAGCCAACGACAGCGCATAGGTGTCAAAGAGCAAGCGACAGGTCCGCGCGTAGAGGTCGAGGAGTGGATGTCCGTCCAATTCGGGAGGGGTGAAGAAGGCATCCGGGTCCCATTTCTGGTAGCGGGTGGATTTCTCGGTGAAGGAGGCCAATCGGTTCGATTCGATGCACTCCACTGCCAGGCGGGAGACATTCTCGAAGGCGATGTGCAGGACGGCGTGTTCGGCCACCGAGGCGTGCCCGTAGCCGACCACCCACTTCTCGTGGAAGCGTGCGGATTTCTCGTCGCTGAGTTCCGCGGCAATTTCATGAAAGGATTCGGGTGAGCGGGAGGTCTTGGCGAAGGCGACGGCAATGGTTTCAGGAGAGAGTTGCTTGGGGGAGAGCAGGTAGATTTGGCGGGAAGGCATTAGTTGGTTCCAATATCTTTTGGGAAAGCGACATCAGATGTTGTTTGCGGGAGTACTTTCTTGAGTTGTACAAGGGCCTTCACCCCGCCGAAAAGAAAGACCAGAAACAGAATGTGGAAAATGAATCCCAGGTAATCCTGGAAGACGACGACTAGCAAAGCATCCAGTCCATAAAACACTATACCAGTAATAAAAGCCCACATTTTGCCCTTGCCTGCAAAGACGCCGAATAGTATAAAGACACCAGCGATGAAAAGGTTGAGAAAGAAGCCAATCCCCTGGAAGAGAACGGCATTGGCCGGACTATATTCTGCTGCACCATAAGCGAATCCGTCTATTAATTGGGTAATACCTAACCCGACTACAAATGAAATCCCACCTCCGAAAATGAAGATCAGTGTGTTGATCACGGATAATCCGGCAATCCAATGGAAATTATTCGCGCCGGTTTTCACCTTTCTTTGTAAGGTATTGACAGCCGTCATATAATTGAGCCGCTGCTGTTCGCTTGGATCGGTGGAAGTGGGAAGATTTGTGTTCATACTGTTCCTCCTTGTGGTTTTGTGTAATATAGACGAAAATGCCCCGTCAGTCAACCGGGGCATTTGTTTTACCTGGCCGCAAACTCCACCGTCTTTCGCATACGGATGGACACGCCGATGGCCAGACCCAGCGAGAGGAGATAGAACGCGCCTGCGATCGTCATGAAACCGGAGATCAATCTAAAAGCCGAGAGGGTAAGGGCCACGAACAGCACCAATTGGACGATTGTCCAGATGCGCAGTATTTTGACGTAGTTGACATCAGTCTTCTGTTTGCGGGCGAGGGAATCGAGCAGGAGGAAGTAAAGGGCAAAGCAGAGGAACTCCGCGGTGAGCATTAAGGTTTCGAACCAGGCGGGTGGCGCGTAACCGGCCCACAGGTCAACCCACAGGGGAATCGGCCATAGGATAGAAACCCCATTGAACCAGACAAGCAAGTCGAGCAGGATGTGCATCAGAACGCCGATGCCCAATCCGATGCCGAGTGAGTTCCAACGTGACTTTTTGGTGATCGCCGCGATGATATAAAAGATTGCCAGGATGGCGACGATGGTAAACAGGCTGTGTGTGAAGGTGCGGTGCAGCCCTTCAGTGGGCAGTTTGGCCAGCGTGGCAACGGCCACTGCTAGATTATCGGTATCCGGGAAGAGATTGCCGAGCACGATGCCCAGCACCAGCCATTCGGCTTTGGGAGCCCATTTGCGGACCGCCACGCCGACCAGAGCGTGAATTCCGGCTTGTGCCATACCATCCTCCTTATTCGATGTGAATGTAGATAACGAAAGTATATATCCCCCGGAGGATAAATGCAATCAGTAAATGCCTATTTCGGCGTGTCCAGGATGTTGCGTGTTTCCTTGATGTCTGCATGGATTTGCTCGATGAGCGCCTCGACCGAGGGAAATTTCATCTCGTCCCGCAGGCGGGCGACGAACTCCAGTTTGATCTCCTGCCCGTACAGGTCACGGTGGAAATCCAGCAGGTGGGCTTCGATGTTGGGCGTCTGTTTTTCGGGCGTGAAGGTCGGGTTGATGCCGATGTTGGTCGCCGCCGGATGGCGTTCGCTGCCCACCCAGGCCCAGGCGGCGTAGATGCCGTTAGCCGGGATGAGTTTCTCGGCCGGATAATCAATGTTGGCGGTCGGGATATTGATGTGCCGGCCGCGCCCATCCCCATGGACGACTTTCCCGGAGAGGGCATACCAGCGTCCGAGCAGTTGAGCCGCCTCGGCCACCGCCCCGGCGCGGACCTGGTTCCTGATAGCGCTGGAGGAGATGATCGCCTCGCCCTGTCTGATGGGTTCCACAATCTCGACTTCATAGCCCAGGTCCAGGCTCAATTCTGTCAGGCGGGCGGCGTCCCCTTCTCGGCCGCGGCCCAGGGCAGTGTCATAGCCGATGACAAGGCGGCGCAGGCCCAGGGTTCGTGCCGCGCGGCGCATGAACGCTTCGGCCGTCTGGTCGGCAAAGTCGCGGTCGAAAGTCTGGGTGATGACCGCGTCCACGCCCAAGTCTCCCAGCAGGGCAGCGCGTTCCTCGGGCGTGGTCAGGCATTTGAAGTCTGCCCGACCGCCGAGAACGATAGCCGGGTGAGGGGTGAAGGTGAGCACGATGGCCTGGCAATTTTCGGCGTGCGCACCATCCACCAAGCGCGCCAGCAGGGTGCGATGGCCGAGATGGAGGCCATCGAAAATCCCAATGGTCAGCCAGGTATTTTGGAGATCGAGCCCGTCAAGGGAGGGATAATGGATCACAGGCGTTGATTACAACCCCATGGGAGCGATGGCAGGTGAATACAGGCCACAATTCTACTCTGCATGGCCTGCGCATCTTCCGGGATGGATTTCCTATGAAAAGAAAACTTTCTTCGGCTGCCATTCGAGGGAGCCGTCTTCACCGGTGGCAAGGTCCATGATGGCGATGAGTTCGCCTGCCATACTAACGCCGCGCACCAGGCCGGGCTTGGTGTCCGGCGCGGCCTTGACGCGGTGGCCGTGCTTGACTTCTTCCACCTCGTCCGGGTTGAGTTCGACTGCCGGCCATTCGGCCAGGGCTTCGGCCGCCGGGATGAGGAACTGGTACCAGTTGCCGATGGTGAAGGCTTCCTGCAACTTGCGCAGGGGAGTGGCGTCCCGCAGGCTGAAGCGGCCGCTCTTGGTGCGGCGCAAGCCGACCAAGTAAGCCCCGCAGCCGAGCGCTGTGCCGAGGTCGTTGGCCAGGGAGCGGACGTAGGTGCCGGACGAACAGTGCACATCAATGACCACTTCGGGCGGGGCCCATTCGAGCACTTCGAGATGGTAAACATTGATGATACGCGGGGCGAGTTCCACTTCTTCGCCCTGGCGGGCCATCTCGTAGGCTTTGCGCCCCTGCACTTTGACAGCCGAATAGGGCGGGGGAGTCTGCTCGATCTCGCCCACGAAGCGCTGGAGCACTTCGTTGAACTGCGCCTCGGTCACATTGACCTGGGTGTGCGCCTGGCCGGTGAAACGCCCATCCGCGTCGTATGTGTCGGTGGTGCCGCCCAGGCGGATGATGGCCTGGTAGCGTTTGTCGGAAGCCGAGACGAATTCGCTCAGGCGCACGGCCGGACCGACCAGGATGACCAGCACACCGGAGGCGCGCGGGTCGAGGGTGCCGGTGTGCCCGGCGCGGCGGATGTTGGTGCCTTTGCGGATGATCTCGACCACATCGTGCGAGGTCAGGCCGACAGGCTTGTCCACCACCAGGATGCCGGAGATGGCATTTCTAACATCTTGACTTTCCATGTTCTTATTCCTCCAAATGATTTAACTCGTCCCCGGCGAGTCAAGTTAATGTGGTTGGTTCAAGGCTTTGCGCGTGGCCGCCAGGACCTTTTCCTGCACCTCAGCCAGCGAACCGTTAATTTCGGCTCCGGAGGCTGCCTTGTGACCTCCGCCGCCGAACTGACGCGCAATTTGCGAAACATCCAGGTATGCTTTGAGTCCGCGCCAGGATACTTTTGTTTTTTGCGGGTTCTGTTCGACGAACATGATGGCGATATCCGCCTCGTCAATGGATGAGACGACACTGATGAGGTCAGCGTCATCGTTCCCAGTATACCCCGATGCGGCGCGTTCTGCCATAGTTAGAGTGGCCCATACCATCCCGTCGGCGCGCTGGAGGCTGGATAAACCGGCTCCCCAGTATTTTGCCCCGGCAAAGGTGCGCCGCACCAGGCTGCGGAAGTAGAGCGTGCTCATGTCCACGCCAAGTTCGAGCAGGTCGGCGGCCTGGCGCAGGGCTTCGGGGGTGGTGTTGGCGGTGCGAAAGCCGAGCGTGTCGGTCACCAGACCGGTGAGCAGGTTGGCAGCGATGGGAGGGGTGATGGTCAGGCCCCAGAGGGGCATGTATTGGGTCAGAAGCGAAGCGGTGGCGACGGCCTCCGGCTCGACCAGGTTCAGGGTCCCGAAGGCATCGGTGGTGAGGTGGTGGTCTATGACGACGTCAGGTTTGGGATAACCGTCCAGGACATTGCCGACGCGTTTCAGGTCCGAACAGTCCACCGTCACAATCAAATCGAACTGGCCTTCGGCCTTGCGGACGATCTTGTCGCTGCCGGGCAGGTGTTTGAAACTGGACGGGACTCCGTCTGCGAGCGCCATCTGGACCTGTTTGCCGGCGTCGGCCAGCGCCAGACCGAGCGCCAGGGTGGAGCCGATGGCGTCGCCGTCCGGGCGGACATGTGAGACGATCAGGATGCGCCCGGCAGCCTGGAAACGGGATTTGATCTTGGCGTGCAGATCGGTCATTGTTTTCGCAGCCCCGCTAGGAGGCGCTCGATGTGGTCTGCGTTTTCGGGCGTCGGGTCCCAGTGGAAGCGCAGGCGCGGCATGAGGCGCAAGTCAATGCGGGCGGCCAGTGTGCGGCGCAGGAAGCCGCTGGCGTGGTTCAACCCGGCGAGGATTTCCTCCGCGCGGGCCGCGCCTTCGACCGCAGAAACGTAGATGTCGGCATACGCTAGTTCGCGGTCAACTGTCACGTCGGTGACGAAGATCTGGTGCAGGCGCGGATCGCTGATCTCACGGACCAGAAGTTCCGAGAGTTCCTGTTTGAAGCGGTCCTCGATACGTTCGATTCTTACTTTGGATGGCATAACTTGATTTTCGATTTACGATTTACGATTTGTGATTGACGATTTTATCAGCAGGTTGGCTTACGTTCGTCACTCGCTACTCTGCTTCTGCCTTTTCTAACACATAACATTCGATCAGGTCACCGACCTGGATGTCGGAGAAATTCTTCAGGCCGATGCCGCACTCGAAGCCGGCGCGCATCTCGCGCACATCCTCTTTCTCGTGTTTGAGGGAGGCCACATCGCCTTCATAGACCGTGTCCTTGCCGCGTAGGAGGCGCAATTTGGCATTGCGGCGTACCTCCCCCTCGGTCACCTTGCAGCCGGCCACCTTGCCGCCTTTGGAGAGGCCGAATACGGCCAGCACAGCGGCTTTGCCGATGACATTCTCGGTGTACTCGGGAGCCAACATACCTTTGAGGGCTTTTTCCACGTCTTCGGTCAGGCGATAGATGATGTCGTACAACCGGATCGAGACGCCTTCCTTTTCGGCCAGGCGGCGGGCGGCCACATCGGCCTGGACGCTGAACCCGACGATGATGGCCTGGGAGGAGGAGGCCAGCAGCACGTCGTTTTCGCTGACATTGCCAGTCTCGGCGTACAGGATATTGACTTTTATCTCGCCTTTGCCGAGTCCGTTGATCTCGTTGACAATCGGTTCGAGCGAGCCCTGCACATCGGCTTTCAGGATCAAGTTCAGTTCCTGGGCCTCGCCGGCTTTGATCTTGGAGAACAATTCCTCCAACGTAATCTTCTTGGCGGCGGTGGCCTGCTGTTTGGCAGCCTCCGTGCGCTCGAAGATGATTTGGCGGGCTTCCTTTTCTGTATCCACCACCTGGAATACATCTCCGGCGGAGGGCAGGTCGCTCAGCCCCATCACCGAAACCGGCACGGACGGTCCGGCTTTCTGCACCTTGCGTCCGTGAAAGTCGAACATGGCGCGCAGGCGGCCGTGGGCATTGCCGGCCACCACAATATCGCCCGTCTCCAGCGTCCCGTTCTGGACCAGGAGCGTGGCCACCGGGCCGCGGCTTTTGTCCAATTCGGCCTCGATGACAGTTCCGAGGACAGCCCCTTTGGCGTTGGCGCGGATGTCGGTGTTTTCGGCCACCAGCAGGACGGTCTCCAACAGGTCTTCGATACCCTGCTTCTGCTTGGCCGAGACAGGGACGACAAAGGTGTTGCCGCCCCATTCGTCGGGCACGAGGCCGTTCTCGCCGAGTTGCTGTTTTACCCGATCCGGATTGGCATTCGATTTATCTATCTTGTTGAGGGCGACGATAATGGGGACGCGCGCCGCTTTGGCATGGGCAATCGCTTCTTTGGTTTGGGGCATTACGCCATCGTCAGCAGCCACCACCAGCACCACGATGTCGGCGCCCTGCGCCCCGCGCGCCCGCATGGCCGTGAAAGCCGAGTGGCCGGGGGTATCCAGGAAGGTGATTTGCCGTCCCTTGAGTTCCACCTGATAAGCGCCGATATGCTGGGTGATGCCGCCTGCTTCTCCGGCAGCCACATCCGCGTCCCGGATGGCGTCCAGCAACGTGGTCTTGCCGTGGTCCACGTGGCCGAGGATGGTCACCACCGGCGGGCGCGCCGTCAGCGCGCTTTCGTCTTCCCCGGCAATCGTCTGGCGCCAGAGCGGAATCTCCCCGGTCTCTTTTTCCTCCGGGGCCTCCTGGCTCTCCTGGACAGCCTCGAAACCCATCTCGGCAGCCACGATGGCCGCCGTATCGAAGTCAATCGTCTGGTTAATGCTGACCATCATGCCATTCTCCATCAACTTGCGGATTACGTTGATGGCAGAAACGTCAATCAACTGCGCGAGATCGCGCACCGGAATGGTGGCAGGAAGTTTGATTGTTTTGGATTTTTGCTCGCTCATACGGCAACTCCTTCCGGATAGATACCTGTTCAGCCAGGCCCGCTCGGCGCAAGCGGCGGTGCGTCATTGGACCTGCGGCCTGCCGGCTGAGCGAAGGCTTTTTCTCAGCCCATGCTGGTCTCGTCCTGCCCGCCCTCCTCCGGCAGTGTTTGCATGAACTGGCGGAAGGCGGCGAGGTCATCCGGCGACAGGGTCGCCTTCAGGGCGTGGGCAAGGGAGCCTTTCAGTCCCTTTTCCCAGCAGGAACGGCGGTTGTGCAGGTAAGCACCCCGCCCGGCTAGTTTGCCGGTCGGGTCCACCCGCACCCCGTCGGGTTGACGCACAATGCGCACCAATGAACGCTTGGGCAGCACGGTGTGACAGCCCACGCAGGTGCGCTGGGGGATATGTTTGGGTCGCTTGATCTGTTTGCCAGACACCTTCTAACGCCTGTCGGGGCAGTCAACCGCCTGCCCCCAAAGAATCACCATTCTTCTTCAACGCCTGTATCGCCGCGCTTGTGCTTCTTGCGGGCTACGGCCTCGCCGCGTTCCTCGTCGAATACGATGACGCGGTCCTTGCGGCCTTTCTTCTTGGCATCTTTCTTGTCGGCTTGTCCTTCTTCATCTTCTTCGGCGACTGGGGCTTGGGTGATCACATTTTGAAGGGAGAAGAGTTTTTCGAAATCTTTTTCCTCTTCCACCGGCTCGGCTTCCTGTGCTTCCACTTTTTCTGCGGCTTCAGGAACCGGTTCCACGGTAACAGGCTCAGCGATTGCTTCAGGGGGAATCTCTGCCTGGGCTTGCGCGGGTTCGGGCGCAGGTTCCGCCTCGGCCGGTTTTTCGGGTTCAGGGAATGTAGCCGACGCCAGCGCCTTTTCGATGGCTTGCATGGCCTTGGGTCCAATCCCGGCCAGACCGAGGACGTTGTCTGGGTTGAGTTTCATCGCCAGCATCAGGCCGCCGACGGTGCGGTGTTCGGCCTCGGTCAGGATGGTGTAGACGTGGTCGGGCAGGCCGAGGGTCTCGATATCCGTTTCGAAAGCGGCTGGCGGGATACCGGCGCGCGCTTCGTTGAGGCGTGCATCTTCGGCTGCGGCTTCGGCTTTCGCCTTCTCCACCGTCCGGCGCTCCACGCGTTCCACAAACTGGATGAGCATGGAATATTCTTCCGGGGTCACTGGCTTGTTCTCGGCCTTCTTGCCCAGGATGGCCTCGATGGCCGGCAGGTGCTCCCGCTCGATTTCAGCAATCCCAGCCAGGTCGGGTTCGGTCTGGAGTTTGACGATGGCATCCCCGGCGGCTTCGGCCAGGGACTTGATGTCAATACGCCAGCCGGTCAGTTTGGCGGCCAGGCGGGCGTTCTGCCCGTCGCGGCCGATGGCCAGGGAGAGTTGGTCCTCCTGGACGACGACAGTGGCAGTCTTTTCTTTTTCGCTCAAATAGACGCCAGAGACCCTGGCCGGGCTGATGGCTTTGGAGATATACAGCACCGGGTCCGGGTTCCACTCGATGATGTCAATCTTCTCGTCGTGCAGTTCCTTGACGATAGCCTGGATGCGCACGCCCTTGATGCCTACACACGCCCCCACCGGATCCACATTGGGCTGGGTGGCCGAGACGGCCACTTTGGCGCGCTGGCCGGGTTCGCGCGAGATGGCGCGGATCTCGACGATGCCGTGGTAGATTTCCGGCACCTCGTTTTCGAGCAGGCGGCGCAGGAAGTTGCGGTGCGAGCGCGACAGGATGATCTGCGGCCCGCGCGGGTTGTCTTTTACTTCCAGTACAATGGCGCGCACGCGGTCATGCACCTTGAAGCGTTCGCCCGGAATCTTCTGGTTGGTGGGCATGATGCCCTCGGCCTTCATGTCCAGGCCGATGGTGGCTCCCTGAGTAGCGTTGACGGCTTGCACCACGCCGCTGATGATTTCGCCGACCTGCTTGTTGAAGAAATCAGCCTGCATCTGGCGTTCGGCTTCGCGGATGCGCTGCTGGATGACCTGGCGTGCGGTCTGGGCAGCGACGCGCCCGAAGTCCTTGGGCGTGGTTTCCACGATGACCATGTCGCCAAGGTTGGCTTCCGGGTTCACTTGGCGGGCTGTTTCGAGCAGCACCTCGGTGCGTTCGTCCTGAACGTCCTCGACGACCTCTTTCTCGGCGTAGATGGTGACCTTGCCGGTTTCCGGGTCGAGGGTGGCTTTGACTTCCTGCGCGTTGGAAGCATTGACCGCCCGCCGGTAGGCGGAAACCATGGCCGACTCGATGGCCGCCAGGATGATCTCCTTGGGCAGTTGTTTTTCTTCCAAGACTTCGTTGAAAGCCAGGGCAAATTCGTTCTTCATTCCTTCTTGCTCCGTTTTGTCTCGTTTACGAGGTACATCTCGATAAACCAGGGAGTGGACCCCCCATCCTCCCACGATTATCGAGAAGGTGCACACTTACAAGCAGAAAAGTGGGGGTTGCCCACTTTTCGATGCGTTCGGTATAGGTACTGCGACGGGCAGGATTTTAGCACGGAATCGAGGAGGATGCAAGGATTTGTTTGGATTTCTTACCCACATCACCTTGCGCACGGCTTGACTTTAAGGCAAAATAACCCCGGAGTACGGACGTGAAAATACTGGCTGTCAGTGACATCGTGGATGACCGCCTCTACACCCCCCGCCTGAAGGAGAATTTCTCCTCGGTGGACCTCGTGCTGGGATGCGGCGACCTGCCCTATGAGTACCTCGAATTCCTGGTCTCATCCCTCAATGTGCCTCTCCTGTACGTGCCGGGGAACCACGACCCATGCTATGACCCATCCAACCCGGCGGCGCGGGCGGATGGGTGTGAGAATATAGACCGGCAGGTGCGGCAGGTGAAAGGTCTGACCATCGCCGGCCTGGGCGGCAGTATCCGCTATAAACCAGCCGCGGTCAACCAGTACACCCAGTCCCAGATGTGGCAACGGACCGTTTCCCTGGCGCCTGCCCTGCTCTGGTCGCGGCTGCGCAGCGGGCACCGGCTCGATATCATGATTGCCCATTCCCCGCCGTTCGGCCTCCACGATGACGATGACCAGGCGCACACCGGCTTCGCCGCCTTCGTCGCATTGATCAGAACCTTCCGGCCGCGCTATTTCCTGCATGGACACACCCTGGCGAATAAGACCAACCTCGACGAATCTCTCTCCTTAGTGAATAGCACACGAGTAATCAACATCAACCCCTACCGGTTGATTGAAGTGGAGTTATATGTTCGATAATTTTACTGACCGCGTGCGCAAGGACTTTGCCCGCGCCCGTTTCAAAGCCTTCCTCAACCGCGTCCGCCGGCTGCTGGGCGGCCAGCCGACCGCCATGCTTTCTTACGACGAAGTCAAGGAGAAACTGCGCATCGGCGGCCCGGTCTACCGCGGCGTACAGGTCGTCCCGCTTGAGAAGATCGCCGGCAGCCTGAACCGCTACCACCAGTTCGACCGCGCCTTCATGCCGCTCGAAGACCAGATTGCCAACCGCTGGCAGAACATTGACCGCGCCTTCTACCAGGATGTCAGCCTGCCGCCGGTGGTGCTCTACAAGATTGGCGAGGTGTATTTCGTCGTGGATGGTCATCACCGCGTCTCGGTGGCGCGCGACCAGGGCCAGGAGTTCATAGATGCCGAGGTGCGCGAGTGCCAGACCAAGGTCAATATCACCCCGGATATCGAGCCGGAAGACCTGGAAATCCTGGGCGAAAAAGCCTTCTTCCTGGAACGAACCAACCTCGACCGCATCCGCCCGAAGGCCAACATCGTGCTCACCATTCCCGACGGCTTCGACCGCATGTTGGAGCACATCGCCGTGCATCGCTATTTCATGGGCCTCGATTGGCAGCATGACATTTCGGAAGAGGAAGCCGTGGGGCACTGGTACGACACCGTTTACCAGCCCATCGTCCGTACGATCCGGCGCTCCGGCATCCTGAAGGAATTCCCCGGGAAAACCGAAGCCGACCTGTATTTATGGGTGCTCGACCGCCAGCGCTTTCTCAACCAGGAAGGGCGTAATCTATCCAGCCCGCAGAAGGCAGCCAAAGATTTCATTGACGAAGTGAAGTGAGAGGCTGCTTCGGGTACAAGACACTGACTAATGGACACCTGGCGTATAATCCTTCAATCCACCCCGGCCCGCGGTGCATGGAACATGGCCGTGGACGAAGCCATCCTCGCAGCCGCCGGGCGCGGCGAGTCGCTCCCGACCCTGCGCCTGTACGCCTGGGAACCGGCCTGCCTCTCACTCGGCTACGCCCAGCCGGTCCGCGACGTGGACCGCGAGCGCCTGCATGCCCGCGGCTGGGACCTCGTCCGTCGCCCGACCGGAGGCCGCGCCGTCCTGCACGTGGACGAACTGACCTACTCGGTCACGGGTCCACTGGATGAACCCCGCCTGGCCGGCACGGTGCTGGAGAGTTACAACCGCCTGGCCGCGGCGCTGACGGAGGCCCTGCGTACCCTCGGCCTTCCCGTCCAGGTGCAGGAGCACAGCAAATCAGCCAGCCGGACGGCCAACCCCGTCTGCTTCGAGATGCCCTCCACCTACGAGATTACGGTCAATGGGAAGAAACTGGTCGGCTCGGCCCAGGCGCGGCGAAAAGAGGGTGTGCTCCAGCACGGCTCCCTGCCGCTGACCGGCGACCTGAGGCGCATCCTGCAGGCGCTGGCCTACCCGGACGAAGAGTCCCGTACCCGCGCCGCCGAAAGACTCCTGCGGCAGGCGACAACCGTGGAAACGGCCCTGGGACGCGTGGTCGCCTGGGAGGAGGCCGCCGAGGCATTTGTCTCTGCCTTCCGCTCCGTGCTCGCTCTGGACCTCCAGCCTGCTGGCCTCACCCGGCAGGAGACCTCCCGCGCGGAGGAACTAATGGCTGCGAAATACACCAGTCCCAACTGGACTGAGAATAAAAAAAGTTGAGGGTCGTCGCCTTCAACTTTTTTTGTTTTTTGCCTTTGGTTTTTTATGGTTCTGCCTGCACGAACTCCACGAATTCATACCCCAGCGCGTTGAAGAACTTCTCCAGGTACACCTCGGCGTTGACCCGCGCCTGCTCGAGGATGCCGTCTTCCAGGGCGGCGTTGAGGATCTCCTGCTCGGCCACCTGGCGGGCAAGCGTCTCGAGGTCCGGATCGGGGTTCGTCAGGATGCCGGTGTCCCGGTCGTAGACATAGGACTTATCGTTATCCAACGTGGCGACCAATATCTCGGCCTCCGGCAGGCGGATGTTCAGGACGCCGTTCTCGAGCCACAGGTCTGCTTCGTCCATCTTGGCCATGTCAATCCCGGCGATCACGTACCCGTGGCCGACGAAGAGCAGCCTTTCCCCGAAGAAGGGAGCCAGCAAGCCCTGCCCAGTCTCGGCCGTCACTACTTTCTCGACCGTGTAGTGGATCGTCTCCAGTTTTGCCACCGCCCGCACCTCGTTGATGATCGTGACCGGGTCCGGGATGACGGTGGGGGTGGGGTGCAGCAGGTCGTAGACCTGTGTGCTGAGTTGTTCGTTGACCTGCTGGATGGGGGACAGAGTCTGCTTGATGCTGTTATTGACGGTCGAAATGGTATACCAGACTATGACCGCGATGAGTAGCAAGCCTGCCGCGCCAAGGGTCATCCAGAGGGAAGTGCTCGACTTTGGTTTATTATCTGACATGCAGCGATTATATTCTTAAAAATGATAGTTGTCACTTGCCTATCTCGTTATTTGGAGTTATTATCATAACGTTTGGGCGATACGCCCGTCAATTCATATCTCATGAGAGGAGAGGAAGGTAGTATGAAGAAACTGTCTTTGCTTGTTTCCCTGCTCGTGGCCGTAGTGATGCTGCTCGCCGCATGCACCCCGGCGCCTACGCCGACCCCGGCGATGACCGAACCGCCGGCCACCGAGCCGCCGGCAACCGAGCCACCCCTGCCGCCCCTGGGCAGCACAGAACGCCCGATCAAGGTCCTGTTCGTCCCGTCGGTGGACAATACCGCGATCATCTCAGGCGGTGAGATCCTACAACAAGCACTCTCTGACGCGACTGGGTATTCCTTCGTCGTCAGTGTCCCGACCTCCTACGCGGCCACCATCGAGGAAATGTGCGCCTCGCCGGACGACACCATGGGCTTCATCCCCGGCCTGGGCTATGCCCTTGCCAATCAGTTGTGCGGTGTGACCGTCGGTGCCAAGGCCGTCCGCTTTGGCCTGGACTGGTACGCGGCGCAGATCATCGTCAAGCGCGACAGCGCCTTCCAGACCGTCGCCGACCTGAACGGCCTGAAGTGGGCCTACCCGGATGCCACTTCAACGTCTGGTTACTTGTACCCGCAGTATATGTTCCAGGAGGCTGGCATCACCGTTGGTGAGACCGTGGAAGCCGGTTCGCATGATGCGGTCGTCCGCGCCGTCTATAACGGCGAAGTGGACTTCGGCACCACCTTTTGGTCGCCGCCAAACGTTCAGCAAGAGGATGGGAGTTTCCTCTCCCTGGGCGTGACCTTGGGTGTTGATTCCCTGCTCCAACCGGAAATCCCGGAGGAACTAATTCCCGACTGCGCTGTGACCGAGGATGGCAAGAAGATCCTCTGCGGCACCTATGAGGTCCGCGATGCCCGCCGCAACATCCGCGCAGAGGCGACGGATGTGATCCAGATGGTGCGCATCCTGGCCGTCACCCCGGCCATCGCGAACGACACCCTGTCCTTCGGCCCCGGGTTCGATACCGCTGTACGCGATGCCATCCTGACGGCGCTCTTCGACTTCGCCACCAACGACCCCGAAGGCTTTGCGACTGCGTTCCAGTCCTATTCATGGACGAACGTCATACCGGCAACGGATGCCGATTACGATCCCATCCGCTCCGCTATCGAGGCCTCCGGCTTCTCGCTGGAAAACCTGCCGTAAACTTGTTTGCACGACTGATGGGCAGGGGATTGCTCCCCTGCCCATCTTTGTTATCATTCCACACACCTGGATATCCTGGAGGGCAGACTTTAGTCTGCCTAATTCATTTTCTTTGAATAGCGGACTGAAGTCCGCACTCCAATTTCTATCACTTTTCGAGCAGGGACACTTATATGCTGCATATAAAGAATCTCACCAAGGTCTATGAGGGAAGTGTACAGGCCCTGACGGATGTCAGTTTCGAGGTCCCGAAGGGGCAATTCCTGGCCGTGATCGGCCTGAGCGGCTCCGGCAAGTCCACCCTCCTGCGCTGCATCAACCGCCTGATCGAGCCGACCTCCGGGCAGGTGATTTGGAACGGGATAGATGTCACGGCTGCCTCGCCGGAGGAACTGCGCCGCATCCGCCGCAAGATCGGCATGGTCTTCCAGAACTTCAACCTGGTGCACCGTTCCAAGGTGATGACCAACGTGCTGGCCGGACGGTTGGGCTACAACAGCCCGGCCTGGAGTCTCATCAATCGTTTCTCGCGTGAGGACAAAGAAAAAGCGATGAAACAACTGACCCGCGTCGGTATCGAAGACAAGGGCGGTTACCGCGCCGACGAACTTTCCGGCGGACAGCAGCAGCGGGTGGGCATTGCCCGCGCCATGATACAGGACCCGGATATGATCCTGGCCGATGAGCCGGTGGCCAGCCTCGACCCGGTGCTGGCTCATAGCATCATGCGATACCTGGAACAGATCAACAAGGAAGATGGCGTGACTGTTCTTTGCAGCCTGCACTTCCTCGACATCGTCCACAAGTATGCCAACCGGGTGGTGGCACTCAACGAAGGCCGGGTGGTTTTCGAGGGCCTGCCGAGGGAAATTGACGATAAGAAATTCAAAGAAATCTATGGCCGGGATGCCGAGAGGGTGGGGTAGCCATGAAAGAGAAGAAGAACAATAAGCCCACGGTATGGAAATCCGTCCGCAATGGCATTTATTTCGCCCTGGCCATCGGATTCATCGCCTATGCCTTCCAGGTGACCAAAATTGACCTGTCGGAATTCCGCAAGACCACGCGTATGGAGATGTGGACGCGGGCCCTGCGCGCCCTGGCCAACCCGGAAATCCTCGAGTATGAGCAAGTCGAAACAGCATACAGTTCCCCAGTCTACCTGCCTTGCCCGGAAGGGCAGACGCCCTCCCTGCCGGAAGTGGGATTCGGCGGGCCTCACCTCGTGGCTCCAACCTGTGGTGCATTGGGTGAGACGGTAGTTGTAGAGGGATTCAACTTCACGCCAGGTTCCACTGGCCCGATCGGGTTTGTCCCCAGCACGAATCTGGAATTACTCCTCATCAAGGGCACAGTCACTGCGGACGAGGAGGGTCATTTCACCTTCGAGTTTCCACTGCCGAACGACCGTGCCAGCGTGGATGTTCAATATATCCGGGTAGTCCTGAGGGAAAATGTAGGCGCTCCATTTTTCACCGAGAATGCCAGCGCTACTTGGGAGAAGATTGTCGAGACTGTCTTCATGGCCTTCCTGGCCACCCTGATCGGAACCATCCTGTCCTTCCCGATCAGTTTCCTGGCGGCCCGCAACCTGATGGTCAACGTGAAAAGCCCGCTAACCAGCATGGCGCTGAATATCATCGGCTGGCCGGTGGGCATCTTTGCCGGCGGCCTGCTGGCGCGCTGGATGATGCAGTTGAGCAGCATCCAGGCGGGCGGGATCTGGCTGGATATAGCCAGCGTCGTGGTAGGCGGCGGGATTGTCTGGTTCCTGCTGCGCTGGGCGCTGCTCAGCGCAGACGAGAACGCCAGTCTGCTCAAGCGCCTCCTGCGGATCACAGCGCTCCTGTTTGCCTCATTGCTGTTCGTCTATGCCACCTATGATCTCACCTCGCTTGGCATCCTCGCCGGGGAAGCCCTGCTACCCAAACTGGGCTGGTTCGCTTTCTTGGCCAACTTCATCTACCAATCCAGTGACATTCTGCATACCATCATGATCCTGGTCGTGGCGCTGATTGTCGGCGGGGCGGTCTCCTCGCTGCTGAGCCGCATCGGGCAGCGGACGAATGAGCGCCTCTCCCCTGGTCCGTTGCAGGTTATCAACGCCCTTCTGGCAGGCATGGCCTTTGCCTTGCTGTTCGTCCTGCTCGGGGCCGGGATTGACTGGCTCTACCAGGTTGAGAACAACTTGTATGTATATACCATCCCTGGGGCGGCTGGCGGGGTGCTGGGTGTCTTGTTGGCATTCCTGACCAAGCCCAAGACATCCCTGCCGATCGGCCTGGTGGTTTATTTCATCACGCGCACCATCCTGAATGCCGTCCGTTCGGTGGAAGCGGTCATCATGGCAATCGTGTTCGTCATCTTCGTCGGCATCGGTCCGTTTGCCGGTGTGCTGGCCCTGGGATTG
This sequence comes from Chloroflexota bacterium, assembly GCA_040754355.1. GTDB lineage: Bacteria > Chloroflexota > Anaerolineae > Anaerolineales > Villigracilaceae > UBA877. The sequence goes on from JBFMCM010000121.1 coordinate 31,042, forward strand.
CATACCGTTGCCAGCCTGGCGAAACTCTACTCCGAACAGGTAGAAAGCATCATGCCTGGTCCGCTCGAAGCCATCGAGGCTACCGGCGCTAATCGCTTGCAGACCATTGTCTACGGTGTCATTCCGCAGATCATCCCGCCATACATTTCCTACACCATGTATCGCTGGGACATCAACGTGCGCATGTCCACCATTATCGGCATCACAGGCGGCGGTGGGATCGGGTTCCTGCTGGTGCAAAACATCAACCTGCTCAACTACCGGGCGGCCTCCACCCAAATGCTGGCAATCGCCATCGTGGTGGCAAGCATGGACTACATCAGTTCCAAACTGCGCGAAAAGACGGTCTAACGTCTCGGACCGTTTTACTGGTGTACCCCGCCCTGCAACGCCGAGGGCGGGGTACTTTTTTGGTACAATTCTCCCCTGTGTTCAAAAAATACGTCAAACGTGCTTTCACCATGCTCTTGAAATTGATCCTGATCCTGGTTGGATTATTCATCCTCCTCGTGCTGGCGTCGCGCCTGACCACGGGCCTGTACGCGCGTCCGAAAACGTACAGCAGTTCCGAGGTCCCGACCCGACGGGTGGCGATCATCTTCGGCGCGGGGTTGTGGCGTGACGGTTCGGCCACGCCGGTCCTCTATGACCGCGTCAAGACGGCGGCCGAGTTGTACCATGCCGGGAAGGTCGAAGTCCTGTTGATGAGCGGAGACAACCGCTTCGTGGACTACAATGAACCCGCCGTGATGCGTGAGGTGGCGCTTTCGCTCGGCGTGCCTGAGGAAGCCATCGTGCTCGACTATGCCGGACGGCGCACCTACGACACCTGTTATCCCGCCCGTGACATCTTCCAGGTAGATGAGGTCATCCTGGTCACGCAAGCCTTCCACCTGCCGCGCGCCCTGTACATATGCAACCAACTCGGCGTGGAGGCGGTGGGCGTGGAAGCCGACCAGCGCGTCTACCGCAAGTCGTCCATGTTGTTTTGG
>JBFMCM010000122.1:0-2659 GCA_040754355.1 Chloroflexota bacterium
GCCGCTGCAGCCCAACGCGCCCGCCGCGGCGCTCCAGCCCAGTTCGGGCCAGGAGGCCAGCGGCGCGCCGGTCAGCAGGGCGGCGGCCAGCAGGAGCAGCAGGCCGATGATTTCGCTCAGGACGACAGTGCGGTAGGGGTCAGCGCGGCGGCTGGCAATCCCGCCAGTGAAGTCGCCGGCGCCCCAGATGAGGGCAGAGGAAAGTCCGTAGAGGATGGAAAGCATGCAAAACCCTTGTTAAACACAAAAAACACCAAGGCGCACGAAGGATTTCCTTTGTGCACCCTTCGATGAACTCAGGGCAAGCCTTTGTGTCCTTTGTGTTTAATTATAACTTGCTTGCGGCCTTTGCCCGTTCGAGCACGTTCTGGGCGGCCCTCACCAGCGGCATGTCAATCATCTGGCCGTCCAGGCCGAAGGCGCCCTTGCCTTCTTTCTGATGCGCCTCGAAAGCCTCCACCAGCCGCCGGGCTTTTTCGATGGCGGCCTCATCCGGTGTGAAGGCCTCCTGCACCGGCTCAACCTGCGCCGGGTGGATGACCTGCTTGCCGGTGAAGCCCAATTGCGCGCCGAACTGCGCTTCGCGGCGCAGGCGTTCGATATCCTTGTAATCTACCGAGACCATGTCTATGGCTTGCAAACCGCAGGCTTTGGCGTGCAGCACCACCAGCGAGCGGGCGGTGAAGACTTCCCAGGCCTCCGGCGTGCGCGCCGCGCCGATGCTGACGGCGTAATCCTCCGCCCCGAAGATGAGCGCGTCGAGACGAGGATGCGAGGCGATCTCTTTCAGGTTCGATATCCCTTTGGCGGTTTCCACGTCCACGATCAGGCGGATGGAGCCCAGCGGCCAGTCATGCGCCAGTTCGGCGGCTTCGATCTTCTCGCTGGCCCACAGGATCTGTTCCAGCGATTCGACCTTGGGCAGTACGATCCCGTCCGGGTGGGAGGGAAGCACGGCTTCGATATCGTCCGCTTCCAGCCCGGAGCCGACCGGGTTGAGGCGCGCCAGTTTTTCGGAGGCGCCGAAGTCCAGTTCGCGCAGCGCGGCGGCAATCGTCGCGCGCGCCGCGTCCTTGCGGTTCTGCGCCACACCGTCTTCCATGTCAAGGCAGATGCAGTCCGCCTCGAAGGTGAGGGACTTTTCGATTTTATGCCGGTCGTCGCCGGGGACGTAGAGCAGGGCGCGTCGGGAATGCATATCCCTATTTTACGTCAGAAGATGTAAAATTGCCCGCATGTTGCCGCGCCGCTCCTCGGTTTTGTTTTTTGCCCTTTGCTTTGTCCTCTCCTCCTGCTCGCCGGCAGTCGTGGCTGGCGCGCCCCCGGCATTGCCGACCGCCACCTCCACCCCCTTCCTTCCGGTCACCGTAACGGCGACTCCCCTTCCCACGGAGACCATTGCCGAGGTGTCTGCTGTTTCTCCTCCGCCTATCGAAACGGCCACCAGCACCCCGGTCCCGACCGAATCGGTGACACCGCTCCCGGCGGAACTGGACCTCGACCCGGCGGACTGGCACAACTGGCCGGTCATCCCCATCGTCACGGAAAAGGCGCGGCTCATCTATCAGTTCGGTCAGACGCTGGGCAACGACCCGCACGCCTTTTCGGTTTTCGGCGACTGCCAGTCTGAGCCGGAGGTCTTCATGGGCGTCTACGAGACCGACCCGGACCTGGCGGCTGGTCTGCCGGTCGAATTACAGGAGACGGTGGCATGGTTCACCGGGTCGTTCAACCGGGACGCTCCCACCATCGAAGGCGGGACGACGGCCGGGGCGGTCCTGTGGCCGGCCTGGCATAAGAATAAATACACCTGCGGCGTGTACGAAACGCCGCTCCAGTGCGAACTGCGCATCCACAGGCCGTCGTTCGTCATCCTGCATGTGGGGACGCATTACGAGAACCGCAACGAAGACTACCTGCGCATGATCCTCGACCAGTTGATCGCTGCCGGGGTTGTTCCCATCCTTTCGACCAAGGCTGACAACCGCGAACTGGACGAGCGCGTCAACGCCTCCTATGCCGGGCTGGCAGTGGAATACGACCTGCCCTTCTGGAACTTCTGGGCGGCGGTGGACAGCCTGCCCAACCGCGGCCTCTACACGCGTCCCGAAATCCCCTACCAAGGCGACCTGTACCTGACCGAGCAGGCGGCTGTCATCCACCGCCTGACCGCCCTGCAGGCGCTGGATGCCGTCTGGCGGGCGGTGACTGGGCCGTAGGTTCTCTTCTGAACTGGGAGTGCGGACTTCAGTCCGCCGAAATTATGCAGGCTGACCCTAAAGGGTGCTTCGCGAAGTCTGCACTCCAATTTTTTTGGGACAGGCTCACAGCAAAACTCCCGGAATCTCGGTTCCGGGAGTTGTCTTTAGTTTTCCAACTTAGCCACCGTCACGCCCTCGCCGCCCTCTTTATCCCCACCCTCCTCGAACGACCGGACGTGCGGGTGCTCCTTGAGGGCCTGGCGCACCACCTGGCGCAGTTTGCCGGTCCCTTTGCCGTGGATGATGCGCACGAAGGGCATCCCGGCCAGGTAGGCTTTGTCGAGGTAGGCCTCCAGTTTGTCGAGCGCTTCGTCCGACATCAGGCCGCGCAGGTCCACTTCTAGGCCGGGGGAAGGAGCGAGAACGATTGACGATTTACGATTGCTGATTGCCGATTG
>JBFMCM010000123.1:0-5139 GCA_040754355.1 Chloroflexota bacterium
AAGCAGCCAGCCAGGAAGAATGTCAGGGTAACGAGGAACAGCAAGGGGCGTGGGAATGGTCTCATTTTTTAAAAAAACCTCCCGCGGGAAGATCCTTCGCTTCGCTCAGGACAGGCCCGCGGGAGGGTCTGTTTTTCCAATTGCTTACCCTTTCCCGGCTACATTCATTTCCGGGATAAGGATGTACGGCGCGTAGAAAGTGCTATACACCCACTGCGCTTCCTGGCTGACGGCGGAGACGTTCTTGAGCAGGTCGTAGATGTTGCCGGCGATGGACAGGTCCTTGACGCGCCCGACGATCTCGCCCTTCTCGATCTTGAAGGCCAGCGCCAGCGGATTGGAGAACGCGCCGGAGATGATGTTGCCCTGCCCCAAGCCGAGCAGGTCTTCGACCAGGATGCCCTCCTGGATGCCGGCGAGCATATCCTTCAGGGGCGTCTGACCGGGCTGGATGACGAAGTTGGTGAACGACGGCGCAGGCGGATTGAAAAGCTGACGCGAGGCATTGCCGGTCGATTCGACCTCGGACTGGGCCGCCGTTTTCAGGTCGTAGATGAAACCCTTGAGCACACCCTTCTCGACCAACACATTGCGGCGGCGGGGCACGCCTTCGTCGTCGTAGGAGGCGCTGGCGAATTTACCGTCAATCGTCCCATCATCAATGATGGTAATCTTCTCATCGAAGAGTTTCTCACCGATCTTGCCTTTCATCGGCGAGGTGCCCTTGTAGACTTCCTTGCCGTTCAAGCCTTGGCCGAGCGGCAGACCCAGGGCCAGTGCCCCGCTGGGGGCGAACAGGACGGGCATTTTCCCAGGTATGATGGTAGTGGGGGTGCGAGCCTTCTCGAGTTTTTCCACCAGGCGGCGGGCAAATTCGAGGTAATTCTCCTCCCAAACAGTCGTCCCCAATTGATTATAAAGGATGAGAACGTCATCTCCCTCGATGCGGTCAATCTCGACCCCCAGCGAGAGAGGGGAGGTCTGGAAGGAGACGTCCAGCCCCTTCTGGTTGCGGATGCTGGCGTTGACGATGCTGCGCTCCAGGCTGACGTTGCAGCGGGCGTTCGGCTCGACGGGTAAGATCAGGCTGAGGATCTCCTTGCCGATCTCCACGAGGCGGGCGATGGGCAGGTCGGCCACGGCCTTGTCGAAGGTGCGGACGATGGCGGCAGGCTTCGGGTCCGGGAAGGAGAAGGGGGCTTTGTCGCCGTAAGCCGCGGATTCGAGGGCATTGGCAGCCAGTTTGTCCAGTGCCGTTTCGTCCGTGGAGGCGGAGAAGCCAAGTTGTCCTTTGCGGATGACGCGCACCGCCGTGCCTTTGGTCTCGGCGACGGTGCAGGTCTTCAACTGGTTGGCTTCGTATTCTACGGTGGTCTTTTCGTTTTGCAGGTTGAGAACTTCGACCTGCTCGGCTTGTTTCTTGAGTTGGGTCAGAATATCCATGATTGCCTCCTGGGCAGGTACAAGACCTGCCCCGACGCGTTATTCGCCGCCGATGACGACGTTCTGGATGCGGATGTGAGGCGCGCCCATGCCGACCGGCAGGGGGAATTGGTTGCCTTTGCCGCAGCCGCCGCTGGTGTTCAGCCACTTGAAGTCGTTTCCGATGGCGTCTATGTTTTCGAGGGTGGTGAAGAGGTTGCCGGCCAGGATGACATCCTTGACCATCTCGGCGATCCTGCCGTCGCGGATCATGTAGGCGTAGCCGGAACTGAACGAGAAATTTTCCAGCAGGGTTTCGCCGCCGTAGGCGTCGCAGGCGTAGATGCCGAGTTTGATGTCCTTGATCATATCCTCGAAGGAGACCGTCCCGTTGTCAATGGCCGTGTTGGTCATGCGTACGATGGGCGGGAAGCGGTAGTTGATGGCGCGCGCGTTGCCGGAGGCCGATTCGCCCATCTTGGCGGCGGTCTGGCGGGAATGGAGACGCCCGACCAGTTCGCCATCCTTGATGAGCCAGTTACGACGGGCGGGCGTGCCCTCGTCGTCGTACAGGGTGGTGCCGCGCTGGTTCGGGATGGAGCCGTCGTCGAAGACGTTCAGGATGCCTTTACCGAAACGGCGGCCCATGGTCATCATCTCACGCGCCTTGGGATTCTCGTAGACGAAGTCGGCCTCGGAGAGATGGCCGAAAGCCTCGTGAATAAAGACTCCCGCCAGCATCTGGTCGGCAACGACGGTGTACTGCCCGGCCTTGACCGGCTTGGCGCTCAGGAGTTCGACGGCGTGCTGGGCAGCCTTGCGCGCCAGTTCATCCTTGTCGAGCACGTACTCGTACCCCTGGGTGGTGGCGAGGGTCTCGTATGCCTGCTGGACGTTGTCACCGTCACGGGCAATGGCAGCCGCGACGATGGCCGTCGAAGGTTTTTCCTGCTCTATGTAGGTGCCTTCGGAATTGGCCAGGATGAGGCGGCTGAAGGTATCCGCATAGACAGCCTGGCTGTCTATGATCTTTTCGTCGTGGCCCAGGACGATCTGGTTGTAGCGTTCGGCCAGCGCCTTTTTCTCAGCCAGGGAGATGTCGCGGAAGTCGCGCTTCATCTCCACGGTCACGATCTTCTCGACCGGTTCCACCGCAGCCAATTCGATCGGCTCGGGGACGGAACCGACCTGGGCACACTGATACGCCTGGTCCACTTTGGTGAGCAGGTCGTCCAGGTCGTTGAAGGTTGCCACACCCCAGCCTTTATCGCGTATGAGGCAGCGGATGATGCCGCCCTTGTCAATGTTCGCGTTGGCAGTCTCCAGGTCCTTGCCGCGGAAGACCACCCGGGTGGTTTCTTTTTCCTCGATGCGAATCTCGGTGTAATCGGCTTTGCTGCGTTTCAAGGCTTCTTGAATTCGGTCTCGCATGAAAGGCTCCTTTTGAGAACGGGACGCGGATGAACGCGGAAAACACGGATGGACACTGCTAAAAAAAGCCGTGCGCGTCTGCGCTCGTCCGCGTCCTGTTGGATTCTACGCGGCAGGTTCGGCGACTTTTTCCAGTGTGTCGTGGTCGGGAAGAATGGCGTCCGCGTTGCGGATATGCGGTAGAAAGGTTCCGGTCAGGCCCACCAGCGCCGCGCCGAGGCCGCAGAAGATGAACAGGAGCGCCATCCCGGACCCAGGTCCGGTGCCGACCCAGCCGTCGAACAGGGAGGACAGGGCAGTTGTCCCTGAGGTCATCGAAGGTTCCAGCCACCGGTCGGCCATCAACCCGGCGATGACCGGGGCAATCGGCTGAGTGAACCAGGCAATGAGCCGCCGGGCGGAGAAGACGCGTCCCTGGAGGTCGGGCGCCACCTTGGCCTGCCAGAGGGACTGGTTGGAGGTGTTGACCAGCGGTCCGACCAGGGACACGGCGAATATGAAGGGGATCCAAAATGCCAGTCCCGTCCCGAATCCAAACAGGGCAGCGAAAACTCCAGACAGGATCCAGCCCACCAGCACACCGTGGGCGCGCTTCTTTACACCGCTCCAGGCGCTCATCACCAGGCCTCCGACCACCCCGCCGATGGCGGCGGCCGAATTGACCGACCCGAGTGCAATACTGCTGTCATTGGTCCGCAGGAGGATCATCGGGGCGAAGACCGTCCAGCCGATGCCGGCAAACAGGTTCCCGAAGAAAAAGATCATCTGCATTCCAAGCAGGCTGGGGCGCTTGAAAATATAAGTAAACCCATAAGCGGCTTCCTTCCAAATGCTGCCTTTTTCCTTTTGGCCTTCCACCGTTTTTTCGGGCTGCGGCACATGGACAATGAGCAGCGCGCCGATGGCGATGAAGAAGGTGATCACATCAATCAGCAGGATGCCGGTCAGGCCGAGCACCGGAAGGAGCGCCCCGGCAAGGATGGGAGCCAGCACACCCGGTCCGGCTTCCATGAGCGACATAAGGCCATTGGCGCGGCCATACTGTTCCTTCTTGACCATCGTACTGATTGCGGCTGAATAGGCCGGCCACTGGAAGGTGTTGCCCAGACCGAATATCACCGCGGCGATGTAGAGATGCCAGAATTCCAACCGTCCTGCGGCCTGCAGGATGAGTATGCCGACCGTGGCTGTCACGGCCCCCAGGTCGCTCATCATCATCATGAGTTTGCGATTGTAGCGGTCCACCATCACCCCGGCGATGGGTGAGATCAACAGGAACGGCAGGATATAGGCGACTTGCATCATGCCCATGGCCGTGGCCGAGCGCGTCTGTTGGAACATCCAGATGGTCAGGGCAAAGCCGCTCATGCCGGAGGCCAGGATGGAGATCACCTGGCCAACCCAAACGATGACGAAGCCGAACATGCCAGATGGCTGCTTGGAAGTAGGGGGATTATTCATTGGTTGATTTTATCCGATTTCAGGATTTGAGAGACAAGTTGCCCGATACGCTGTTCACGTAGACCATTACCCCACCGCCCCCGACCTCGGCCACCTGCCGTCCGTTTCTGTGCATGGTACTCGTTTGGGGCAGGGATACCGTTATTCCGCCGCTCAGGCTGTGCAGTTCGGCGGTGCAATGCGTCTCCGGCGGGACCTTCAGGCGCACATCCCCGGAGACGGAATGGAAACGATACGGTCCCTCGCCGAGAGCCGTCTCGGCTTTCACGCCGCCGCTGGTGACATTGGCCTCCAGTCTGGCCAAGTTCGACTCCTCGAGTTCGACATCCCCTGAAACGGTATTCAGGTCCAGGGTCCCGGAGAGTTTCTTGCCTGAGATCTCCCCGCTGACGGAATTCAATTTCATCGTCCCGGTCACGGCTTCGAGTTCCATTTCCCCGCTGACGACGCTAGCCGAAAGGTCGCCCGTCAGACGCGCCAGTTCGACGTCGCCGCTGACGGAGTTGACTGCGCATTCACCCTCGAAACCTTCCACGCGGGTGTCGTTGCTGACGCCATTGACCTTGAGCGCGCAGAGACGCGGCGCGGTGATGACATAGTCCACCTTGCAGGGCTGGGAGCCGGAAAGCCAGCCAAAGGATATTTCAGGGAAATGGGTCTTCACCCTGACCTTCCCGTCCGGCTCCTGGGAGATCTGACTTTCCGTGCGTTCATTGTCCCCACTGTCGGCATGTTTGACAGCCTCGACGTGAATAACGCCATCCTCCCCGGCGCGGATTTCGGTGGAGCCGCGGATGTTGCTGACTTCCAGCCGGGCCGCCCCGG
>JBFMCM010000124.1:0-5369 GCA_040754355.1 Chloroflexota bacterium
CTGCCCCTCTCGCTGGTGCTGATTTTCCTGACAGCCATTGGCATTTTGCTGGCGCAGGAACTCAATCCCTGGTACCTGTGGGGTATCCCCGTCGCTTCGCTGGCAGCGGGGAGCGTCGCCATCCTGGGCATGTACCAGACGTTGAGGAGGAAAGAACATGCGCGCGCTTAAGGCCTTCCTCCGCCTATTCGAACCCATTGTGGGACTGGCAAAGGGCCTCTGGGTGACCCTGCGTTCGATGTTCGAGAAGCCTGTCACCACGCAGTACCCCGAACAGAAGAAACCGGTCAAGCCGCGCTTCCGCGGCCGGCACGTGCTGAAACGCTATGAGAACGGACTGGAGAAATGCATCGGGTGTGCCCTGTGTGCAGCCGCCTGCCCGGCGGACGCCATCTTCGTCGAATCCTCCGAGAACACGGACGAAAAGCGCTTCTCGCCCGGCGACCGCTACGCCAGCACGTACGAGATCAATATGCTGCGCTGCATCTACTGCGGCTTCTGCGAAGACGCCTGCCCGACCGAAGCCATCGTCCTGGGCGACAACTACGAACTTTCCTTCACCGACCGGAGGCAGGCCATCTACCCGAAGGAAATGCTCATCGAGCCTGTCCCGGTATCCGGAAAGCCCACGCCGCAGAAAACGGAGCCCGGCATGTTCACACGGTCGGTCCCTGAAATGAAAGACCCTTCCGATTGACGATTTTAGATTTACGATTTTCGATTGGCGGTCAATCGTAAATCCGCAATCGTAAATCGTAAATCGGAAACGGTGCTTATGGACTTTACACTCATCCTCTTCTTCATCCTCGCTGTGACCGCAATCGCCACCGCACTCGGCCTGCTGGTCAGCCGGAACGCGGTCTACGCGGCGCTTTATCTGGTACTGAATTTCGCCTGCGTGGCAGTCTTCTACCTGCTGCTGGGCGCGCCGTTCATCGCCATGGCGCAGGTGACGGTCTACGCCGGGGCCATCATGGTGCTGTTCCTGTTCGTTATTATGCTCCTGGGCGCGGAAAAACTTCCCAAGGGTGAGGTGCTGCCCTGGCAGCGACCGCTGGCAGTGGGGGCGGCTGCCCTCCTGCTGGCTGAAGCCGGAACCCTGCTCATCCAACGCTTCCAGTCCGCGGCAATCCTCACAGACCCAGGGGCGGTAGAGAACACAATGGACATACTTCGGGCGATGTCTGGTCAACTTTTTACCGATTACCTCCTACCCTTCGAGGTGACCTCGATCCTATTGCTCGTGGCGATGGTCGGCGCCATCGTCCTGACCCAGAAAGAGAAAGGAGCGCAAGGCTAAATGGACCTTGGCGGCATCCCTCTCACGTATTACCTAGTTCTCTCTGCGGCACTGTTCACCATGGGCGCGCTGGGCGTACTCATCCGGCGCAACGCCTTGATTATTTTTATGTCGGTCGAGTTGATGCTGAACTCCGCCAACCTGGCTTTCGTGGCTTTCGCCCGCTCGTTCGAACTGACCACCGGACAGCCGGTTTTTACCGGTCAGTTGTTCGTCTTCTTCGTGATGACCGTGGCAGCCGCAGAAGTGGCAGTCGGCCTGGCGCTGATCGTGGCCATCTTCCGCACCAAGCACAGCATTGACGTGGATCAGATGAGCAGCCTGAAAGGATAAACGATGGAAACACTGTTCACTCTGGTTCCCCTCATCGTCTTCCTGCCGGTGCTTGGCTTGCTGGTCAACATGGTCTTCGGCGGGAAGATGAGCGAAAAAGCCATCGGCTGGCTGGCAAGCGCGGCGTCCGGACTTGCTTTCGTGGTCTCCATCCTCCTTGGCCTCGCCCTGTGGACCGGGGGCGGCGAGGCGACCGTCGTCCCGTTCGCCGAGTGGATCAAGATCGGCACGCTGGATATCCCATGGAACTTCCGCGTGGACACGCTCTCGGTGACGATGATGCTGGTCGTCTCCGGCGTCGGCACGCTCATCCACATCTACGCCATCGGCTACATGCACGAGGACGTGCGCTTCAAGAGCGACCCCGGACGGTTCCGCCGCTTCTTCGTCTTCCTGAACCTGTTCATCGCCATGATGATGATCCTGGTCAGCGGCGACTCGTACCTGATGCTCTTCGTCGGCTGGGAGGGGGTGGGACTGTGTTCCTTCCTGTTGATCGGCTTCTGGTACGAGATGGACACGCTTGGTCGGCCCAGTTGGGCGAACTCGAACGCGGCCAAGAAGGCTTTCATCGTCAACCGCATCGGCGACTTCGGCTTCCTCATCGCCGGGCTGCTGATGTTCTGGTATTTCAGCAGCCTCCAGTTTGGAGAGGTCTTCGGCTTGGCCGAGGAGATCGCCGCCGCGCAGCCGGGCGTCATCCTGGCCATCACCCTGTTCATGCTGGTCGGTGTTGCGGGCAAGTCGGCCCAGATCCCGCTCTACGTCTGGCTCCCGGACGCCATGGCCGGCCCGACCCCGGTCTCGGCGCTCATCCATGCCGCCACCATGGTTACAGCAGGCGTCTATCTCATCGCCCGTTCCTGGCCGCTCTATTCGCTGGTGCCGGATGCCCAGTACATCGTGGCGATGGTCGGCGCGGTGACAGCCCTGTTCGCGGCGACAATTGCCGTCGGGCAGTATGACATCAAGAAGGTGCTGGCCTACTCGACCATCTCACAGTTGGGTTTCATGGTGGCCGCGGTCGGCATGGGTGCGTTCGTGGCCGGGATGTTCCACCTGGTGACGCACGCCTTCTTCAAGGCGCTGCTGTTCCTTTCGGCCGGTTCGGTAATTTTAGGCCTGGAGCGCGGGCATCATCATCTCGCTCACGGACACGGGCGTCCGGAGTCTCCAGACTTCGGACATGACGCCAAATCGGAAAGCCGACGACTGGAGTCGTCGGACTCCGGACATCACCACGAAGAGGCGTTCGATCCCGGCGACATGCGCAACATGGGCGGACTGCGCAAGCGGATGCCGGTTACATTCTGGCTGTATCTGATCGGGACGGCTGCGCTGGCGGGTATCTTCCCCTTTGCTGGATTCTGGTCGAAGGACGAGATCCTGCTCGACGCGGCAAAACTGCATCCCGAAGTTTACGTCCTGCTGGCGACTGCGGCCTTCTTCACGGCTTTCTACATGGGGCGGCAGGTCTGGATGGTCTGGTTCGGGAAACCGCGTCACGCCGCCGCGGAGCACGCCGAAGAAAGCCCGAAGGTCATCACCGTGCCCCTGATGGTGCTGGCAGGTTTATCGGTCCTGGGCGGTGCGCTGAACCTGCCCGGGGTGCATACCTTCGGAGGCTGGCTGGAGCACACCATCGAACTGGTCGAGCATGAAGTCCATCTCGCCGCCTGGCTCGAAGTCTCCTGGGGCGGGCTGAATCCCATCGTGGCGCTCATCTCCACGGTCGTGGCGCTGCTCGCCATCTACTTCTCGTGGTTGATTTATGGTCAGAAGCCGCTGGAAGCCAGCCAGAAAGATCCGCTCAAGAGGCCGCTCGGTTTCATTTTCACCGGCATGGAAAACAAGTGGTTCGTGGACGAGGGTTACCAAACCGTCTTCGTGAAACCTTACCTGGCCGTCTCCCGCTTCCTGGCGGAGGTGATTGACTGGCGTTTCTGGCACGACTGGTTCCACGACACGGGGCTCGCCGGGACATATCAATGGCTGAGCCGCATTGCCCTGGACCGGGTGATTGATACCCGCGGCATCGACGCCTTTTTCAACGGCCTGGGCGAATTGACCAAGCGCATTTCCACCAGCCTGCGCCGCGTGCAGAACGGCTTTGTGCGCAGTTACGCGCTGGCGGTGCTGTTCGGTGTGGTTGTTATTCTAGGATATTTGATCTTGAAATAAACCATCTTACCCTCACCCCTGACCCCTCTCCCTTTGGGAGAGAGGGAGGGGTGAGGGGAGGAGCAAACATGGACTTTATCACCAATCCTCTGAACCTGGTCATCTTCTTCCCTCTCGTGGGCGTGTTGGTTTTGCTGTTCATCCCCGGCGAGAAGAAAACCGCACTGCGCTGGACGGCCCTGCTCGCCTCGCTCGTGACCTTCGGCCTGTCCATCTGGATGCTGACCCTCTTCGACAAGTCCAACCCGGACCTGCAACTGGGTCTCGACCTGCCCTGGATCCACGTCGCCGGCTGGAATATCAACTACGCCATCGGCGTGGACGGCCTGAGCATCCTGCTCGTCCTGCTGACGACCTTCCTGACGCCTATCTCGATCCTCTCCACCTGGACGGCGGTCGAGGAGCGCGTCAAGGACTTCATGCTGTTCTTCCTGCTGCTCGAGGTCGGTATGAGCGGTGTTTTCCTGGCGCAGGACCTGTTCCTGTTCTACATTTTCTGGGAATTCACCCTCGTGCCGATGTACTTCCTGATCGGCATCTGGGGCGGACCGCGCCGCATCTACGCGGCCATTAAGTTCTTCCTGTACACGATGGCCGGCTCCATCCTGATGCTGCTCGCTATCCTGTTCGTCGCCATCCAGGCCGGTTCGTTCTCTGTCCCCGAACTGATGACGCAGTTGCCAAGTCTGTATTCCAGTGGAGCCATCGCTTTCGGCGCCCAGATGCTGCTCTTCCTGGCCTTCGCAGCGGCCTTTGCCATCAAAGTGCCGATGTGGCCGCTGCACTCCTGGCTGCCGGATGCCCACGTGGAGGCCCCCACTGCCGGTTCTGTTATCCTGGCGGGCGTCCTGCTGAAGATGGGCACCTACGGCTTCCTGCGCTTCAACATCCCGCTCTTCCCGGACGCGGCCAAAGCGGCTGCACCCTGGATCGCTTTGCTGGCGGTCATCGGCATCATCTACGGCGCGGCGGTCTCCTTCGCCCAGACAGACGTGAAAAAACTGGTCGCCTACTCCTCGGTCAGCCACCTCGGTTTCGTCATGCTGGGCCTGTTCGCCCTGAACGCCCAGGGCATCGAGGGCGGCATCCTTCAAATGATCAACCATGGCTTGAGCACGGGAGCGTTGTTCCTCCTGGTCGGTATGATCTACGAACAGACCCACACGCGCGAGATGGCCGTCTACGGCGGGTTATGGAAGATTACGCCGGTCTTCGGCAGTATCATGCTCGTTGTCTCGCTCTCCTCGATGGGCCTGCCCGGCCTGAACGGCTTCGTCGGCGAGTTCACCATCCTGCTGGGTGCCTTCGGCTCGGTTGACATCGGCTCGCCCTGGTTCGCCGGGATTGCCGCCGCGGGCGTTATCATGGCTGCCATCTACATCCTGTACATGTTCCAGAAGATGTTCCTCGGTCCCGAAGGCCCGATCGCCGGGGAAGTCAAGCAGCATGGCCACGGGCTGCGCGACCTGAACTGGCGCGAGATCGTCACGGTTGCCCCCATCCTGGTCTTCATCTTCTGGATCGGCCTCTACCCCAAGCCGTTCTTCGACCTGAT
>JBFMCM010000125.1:0-21972 GCA_040754355.1 Chloroflexota bacterium
TGTTATATTACATACAGACCTTAATGATATTCTTCTCTCAATTCTGCCACCGGCAGGATCAACTGCCCCTCTTCTTTCTCCCCCACCGCAATCACCTCATCGGGCCGGTTGAGGACGCACCAGGCTGTGAACGCGGCCGCCAGGGCATCCAGTTCTTCGGAGGTGTAAATATATTCCATCGGCAGGATGCCGCGCAGGAACCTGTGCCGGGTGATTTCTTCGAAGAAATCCATCGGGTCGGTGATATCCGCCCCCTGCACGTGCAACGCCAACTGGCGCTGCAAGCGTCCTTCCAGGGTTGGTTTTGGGAGCGGCAATTGACCGAGCAGGGCACAAAAAACAGCATGGGGATTGGTCTCCAAGCGCTGGCGAGAGGCGGCGCCAGGATATGAACAGAATCCCAACTCGTCCAGTTGGTGGTGCAGGCTGAAGCCCATCTGCGTCCAGGCCGCGCAGAGTTCGGGGCGGGAGGGCGTGGGCGGTACGGCAATGCCGCGCTGGCGAAGTTCATGCTCGACCAGGCGCATGTCGGCGCCGCGCAGGTGACCGGAGGCCTGAGTGGCAGCCAGTTTCTCGCGCACCAGTCCCCGGTTGGGGCGCGGCGGGGCATTGACCGCCACCAGCGCAGAGAAATGTCCATCGGCAAAAGCAAGCGCCTGGTCCAGTTCGCCGCACGCCAAAGTCACCAGCGCACAGTCCGCGTCCAACGCGGCCCAGGTGCAGGGGCTGCGCCCGGCAGTCGGGTCAATACCCAGGTAAATATCCGGTGAGAAAGTCATAGGCCAGTCCGCAGATATGGTAAACTGCCACCCATAGTTTAGAACAGAATCGAAACTTATGCAACTGATTCCACGCCGCATCCTGCTCGTTGGTGTTCTCCTGCTTGGCCTGACATGGACCTGGTTCAGCCGCCTCGGGACGGCCGAAACCACCGCCGGAAGGGTCCCCGCCCCGCAAACCGGCTTCCTGGCTCCCGACTTTACCCTGGAGACTCTCGAAGGCCAAACCGTCACGCTCTCCAGCCTGCGCGGCCAGCCTGTCATCATCAATTTCTGGGCTTCCTGGTGCCCGCCCTGCCGGGCAGAAATGCCCGCCTTTCAGGCCGTTTATGAAGAGTATCAAGGGAGGATCTCTCTGCTGTCTGTCAACACTGCCTATCAAGACAACCTATCCGACGCGCTGGCGCTCCTGGCCGAGAAAGGCGCGACCTTCCCCATCCTGCTGGACACCGACGGTGCGGTGAGCCGACTGTACGCGATCATCTCCCTGCCGACGACGTTCTTCATCGGCGCGGACGGCGTCATCGCTGAAGTGGTGGTAGGCGGACCGATGACGGAGGCGGGATTGCGCGCCCGCATCGAATCCCTGCTGGAGGCGAGGCCCTGATGTTACCCATCCTGCAAATCGGGCCGCTCGCCCTGCGGACCGGGGACCTGCTCCTGCTCGTGGGCATTTTTCTCGGCCTGAACCTGGCCGAACGCCGCGCCCGGAACTGGGGCGTCAAAGCCGACCACCTCTACAACCTGACCTTTCTTGCAATGATTGCGGGAATACTCGGAGCGCGTCTCTCCTTTGCCATACAAAACTTTTCCTTGTTTCGCGAATCGCCGCTCAATCTCTTCTCCTTCGACGCCAAACTGCTCGATCCTTTCAGCGGGATTGCCTTCGCTTCGATTGCCATGCTGGTCTACGGGCAACGAAAGAAACTGGCCTTCTGGCCCACGCTGGATGCCTTCGTCCCAGCATTGGCGGTACTCGCCGTCTTCGTGGGATTGTCGCACCTGGCCTCGGGAAAAGCCTTCGGCGCGCCGACCGCGCTTTCCTGGGGCATTGACCTGTGGGGAGCCGCGCGCCATCCCAGCCAGGTGTACGAAACCATCGCGGCGCTGGCCATCCTGGCATTTCTGTGGCGCTATTTCAGCAGGCAAGCCGCCTCGGGCAGAACGTTCCTGTTATTCATTGTGATGAGCGCCGGGGCGCGTCTTCTCCTTGAGACCTGGCGCGGCGACAGTCTGCTGACTTTTGGCGGCTTGAGGCTGGCACAGGTCATTGCCTGGGTGGTAATGGCCATAGGCATATTTCTTTTGGAAAGGCAGGGGCTGGCTGGCAAGCCGGTCGAATCCATAGAGCATGGATAAGGTATTCATCAAGGACTTGCGCGTCCGCGCCATCATCGGCGTGCACGATTGGGAACGCGAGAGACCGCAAGATGTCCTGATCAATGTGACAGTCTATACAGATATTCGCCCGAGCGACGCGCCGGACGATCTAGCCTCATGCGTGGACTATTCGGAACTGGCAAAAGAAATCCGCGCCCGGATGGAAGGGGCGCGGCGGTTCACGGTGGAGGCCCTGGCGGAGGATGTGGCCCAGGTCTGCCTCAACAGGAGCCGGGTCCAGAAAGTAATGGTACGGGTGGAAAAGCCGGGGGCGGTGGCGGGGGCTGAGTCGGTCGGGGTCGAGATCGAACGTCCATAGTGTCTTGTCAAACATGAAGCGGCGACGCGCCGCGGGCGATGTTCTCCAGGAACTCCTGCCGGGTGGCCAGGTTGGCGCGGAACGCGCCGTGCATGGCCGACGTGGTCATGCGGGCGTTATGTTTCTGAACGCCGCGCATGGACATGCAAAGATGCAAAGCCTCGACGACCACCCCGACCCCCTGCGGGTGGAGCAGGTCGCGGATGAAGTCGGCAATCTGACGGGTCAGGCGTTCCTGCACCTGCAGGCGGCGGGCGAAGAGGTCCACGATGCGGGGAATTTTAGAGAGGCCAAGCACCTTCCCGTCCGGGAGGTAGGCCACGTGGACGCGACCGAGGAACGGCAGCATGTGATGTTCGCACAGGCTGTAAAATTCGATGTCGCGCACCAACACCATTTCATCGTACTTGACCTCGAATATGGCATCGTTGACCACCTGATGCGGGTCGGTGTAGTAGCCGGAGAGCAGTTCGGCATACATGCGGGCGACGCGTTCGGGTGTGTGCTGGAGGTCGTCGCGGGAAGGATTTTCTCCGATGGCAACCAAAATCTGGGTCACGGCAGCCGCCACCGAGGAGGTGTCTATCTTGCCTTCCGCGAGGCGTTCGTCGAAAAGGTTATCGTCAAACTCGTGATGATTCATATCGGCTCACATAAAAACTGGCCCGGCACCTGCCCCCGGGCCAGCGATATTCTCGGAGGATGTACGCTAATGAACTTTCGGCTCGATCAGCCCGTAAGAGCCATCGCGCCGCTGGTAAAGCACATTTATGGAGTTGGTCTCGACATTGAAAAAGATGAAAAAGTTTTCATGGCCGAGCAATTTCATCTGCTCCAGAGCCTCCGATTCGTTCATCGGGATGAGGTCGAAGGTCTTGCGGCGCGCGATCACGCTGCCCATCTCCCGGCCTTCCTCGGGTGTCGGTACAACTTCGGCTGCCGAACGCCTGTCGCCGCGGCCCCGGAAGCGTTTCCCTTTGTAACGCTCGGCCTGGCGCTGCATTTTATCCAAAGCGCTGTCGAAAGCGGCAAACAGGTCGTCAGCGCGCTCCTCGGTACGGAGCAGAATACGGCGTCCGCGCGCGGTGATCTGGGCCACATTCCGATCCTTGGCATCGCGGGCTGACTTAATATAAGACAGGTCAACTTTTACATGGTCCAGTCCGTGAAGATATCGATCCAACTTAGAGGCTTTCTTCTTGGTGTAATCCTTGATGCGATCCGTCAATTCCATGTTGCGGACAGAGATTTCGACTTCGACTGCCATAGGTTCCTCCTAAGTGGAATTTGGGGTAAATCAGACGATTTT
Source organism: Chloroflexota bacterium (assembly GCA_040754355.1). Taxonomy (GTDB): domain Bacteria; phylum Chloroflexota; class Anaerolineae; order Anaerolineales; family Villigracilaceae; genus UBA877. The sequence goes on from JBFMCM010000125.1 coordinate 3,788, forward strand.
CAAGCCATGATGCGGCAAGGCGCGGGCGAGGGTGAGGGCATAAACGTCTCGGGCGCCTGCCTCGAACAAGGCATCGGAACAGGCTGACAGCGTCGCGCCAGTGGTAGCAACATCATCCATCAAGAGAACGACCCTACCCGACACCCGAGTCGAGTCGCTACAAAACGCGCCCGATACGTTCTCCCGGCGTTCTACCGCCGAAAGACCCACCTGCGAGCGGGTCTCGCGAGCGCGGCTGAGGGCCTTGGGAGCGTATTCCCAGCCACACAATGCCGCCAGGGGTAGGGCCACCAAGCCCACCTGATTATAGCCGCGTTCCCGCATCCGCTTCTTTCCGAGGGGGACGGGGACGATCATGTCAACCGGCCAGTTCTGGTTTTGAACATACGAGGCCAATTGACGGGCAAGCGCATCACCCAAAGCCAGATTCCGGCGGTATTTGAGTTTGTGCAGGGCCAAACGTATGGGACCCTCAAAAACCAGCCAGGAACGCATCAAGTTGTAGGAAGGACGGGATTGAGTACAGGCCGGGCATAACCCCGGATAGGCAAGGGGCAGGCCGCAGGTCCCGCAGACCGGATCCGGTACAAGCTGGACCTTCTGCCGGCAGTCTGGGCACCAACGGAATCCATCCCGGTTGCAGCCTCCACAAACAGGCGGGAATAGCAAGTCAAGGCTGCCCCATATCCATTGGCTGAAATGATATTTCCAAGACACAGCCTGTTGATTAACCTAAATCAAAGACCTGAGCGATCTCCAAAGTTTTAAGCCGGCCGGTGTGAGAAGCACGATCATCAAGGATGGAAATACAAAAATACCCAGCGGGATGATCATCTTGATCGGGGCTTTGTGCGCTTCCTCTTCCGCACGTTGGCGGCGTTTTATCCGCATTTGGTCAGCCTGGATGCGCAACACCTTTGCCATGCTGACGCCAAGCAGTTCAGATTGAATCACCGCAGCAACAAAACTGGTCATTTCCGCAATGCCGAGGCGGTCGGCCATGTCGCGTAAGGCGTCGCGGCGCAGTTTTCCAAGTTGAATTTCCCGAATGACCCGACCAAGGGCTAAGGATAGTTCGTTATCCCATTTCTCGTTCACCTTGGCCATCGCAGCATCGAATCCCAAACCGGCCTCGACACAGATAGTCAGCAAATCCAGCGCGTCTGGCATCGCCCTGCGGACTTGTTTCTGCCGCCGGTCAATTCTGCTTTTTATCCACAAGTCCGGGAAGAAATAGCCCAGGATTGCAAATACGACCACGAGCAACATCTTTACTGGCAGGGTAAATGTCTTGGAAGTCAAGGAGAGCAAGAAAACCAGGCCGCCAAAAGCACCAGCGACTACAAAGTGGAGTACCATAAAGGTCGAGGCGTCAATTCTTCCAGGATTGCCAGCCATTTCCAATTTTTTACGCGTTTGCTCCAGCACATGTTGCGGTGTAAAGCGGGAGGACATTTCACCCAGGCGGCGGATGGCCGGGAGAACCACTCGGTCCATGAAAGGTTGGGAAAGCTCAATTTCCTCCAAAGAGACTACATCGCCGCGTTGGCTGAATTCTGCAAGACGGGCAGCCAGGGGGTCCTCCTCCTGGTTTTTCGACCGCTTGATGCCTGTGACCACCAGGGCAATTGCCCCGCCTATGACCGCCAATATAATCAGGATGATGATCGTCGTGAGCATGTCAAACCTCGATCTGGGATATTTTAGTCATAACAAAGTATCCGACCACAATAAGAATCGCAGCGGTGCCAAGCGCGATAGAACCACACAAAATATTCTGTGGGGTAAACAATTCAAGGATATACTCGCGGTTCAGGAAATATAAGACTATGACGAGGAAAACGGGCATCATGGATAGTATCTTCCCGGAATATGAAACCTGCGAAGTCAGAACTCTGATCTCCCCCTTGATTCGAATCCTTTCCCGGATCGTATAGGAGATAATATCCATTATCTCGGCCAGGTTACCGCCAACCTCTCGTTGGACATTGATAGATGTAACTACAAAATCTAAATCTTCACTGGGGATACGTCTCAGCAGATTAGCCAATGCCTTTTCCATTGGTATGCCAAGTTGCATCTCCTGTACAACTCTCCTGAACTCGTCACAGATAGGGGGCGGCAGTTCTTTGCTAACTGCCTCCATGGCCTGCAATGTTGAGAAACCAGCCCGCAGTCCGTTAACCATCAAATTCAGCATATCGGGCAATTGGTCATTGAATCTCAATAGACGCTTGGTTTGTTGCCTTCTTACGTAGATACGGGGCAAAAAGGCTCCAATGACGCCGCCAATCACCGCCGAAAGGAGAATCTGTCCCCCTAGCAAATAAGCAATCATGCCGCCGCCAATAATAGCAATCACATACAACGCGATATATTCCCCAGGCTTGAACTTCAAATCAGCGCGGGCCAGATCACGGGCAATCCGTTCACCGATGCTGGATTTTTCGACCCGTTTGTTGACCCAGTCTGTCAAGGCTGTTTTTGAATCTTTGGGTGTCTCTTCCTTCTTTTCCTCTTCCAGGTACTTATTCAAACGCTCATCCACAAGACCCCTGCTACCAGAGGTCGAAAGTACAATCCCAATGATGAGCAGGATCACCGCGATGCTACCACCAATGAGCAAAATTACCAAAACTGTAGGCATGTATCACCTATGTCATCGACAAGTTACTAAAGAAACAATCAACGTTGACGGCTACCTACTCCAAAAATCGAAGGCGGCAGGTGCAAACCGGCTGCTTCAATCTTCTCCATACCCTTCGGGCGTAAGCCAGTAGGCCGCAAACGACCCAAGACCTTGCCATTTTCGTATCCTGTCTGCTCGTATGTGAATATGTCTGTCATTGTGATGACATCGCCTTCCATCCCGCTGATCTCACAGATATTGGTCACTTTACGAGAGCCATCCCGCATACGTTCTTCATGGACGATCATGTCAATCGCGGAAGCCACCTGCTCTCGTATAGCACGAACGGGGAGTTCCATCCCTGCCATCATGGTCATTGTTTCCAAACGCATTAGTGAGTCTCGAGGGGAGTTTGAGTGGAGGGTCGTCATGGAGCCATCATGACCGGTATTCATGGCCTGTAACATGTCAAGGGCCGCGTCGTCACGAATTTCCCCAACAATGATCCGGTCAGGGCGCATACGAAGAGTATTGATCACCAATTGACGGATAGTAATTTCGCCGCGTCCTTCTATGTTCGGGGGGCGCGATTCCAGCGTCACGACATGTTCCTGCCTCAATTGCAACTCGGCGGCGTTTTCGATTGTGATAATGCGTTCATCTCCCGGGATGAAACTGGACAGGATGTTCAGTAGAGTGGTTTTCCCTGAACCAGTACCGCCAGAGATGACAATATTCAATCGTGCCTCCACGCAGGCTTTCAGGAACTGAAGTGCTTCGGGAGTAAGGGTGCCAAACTGGATTAATTGTTCAATCGTGAGGGGGATCTTGAAAAATTTTCGGATCGTCAATGCGGGGCCAACTAATGAAATCGGAGGAATGACCGCATTAACACGGGAGCCATCTGCCAAACGGGCATCTACATATGGACTAGATTCATCAATTCGCCGGCCCAAGGGAGCGACGATTCGGTCAATGATGCGCATAACATGGTCATTACTTTCAAAGGTGACCGGCACGCGATGAATCTTCCCTTTTCGCTCGATATAAATATTCTTCGCCCCATTCACCATAACTTCTGTGACGGTCTCGTCCTCTAACAAGGGTTGGAGAGGTCCAAGCCCTAATATTTCAGCAGATATTTGCTCAAAGAGGCGTGCTCGTTCAGGTCTAGAAAGAACGATGTTTTCTTCGCTCAGAATTTGTTCGAACAAATCTTGTATCGTTTTACGAACATCTTCCGTCTTGGTCACATCCATGGAAGGATCCAACTCGGCCAGAAGCCTATTTTGGACCCTGGTTTTTAAATCATAATATGAACCTGCTTGTGGGGTTGCGCTGGGTGCGCTTACTCGCCGAGCCTGAAGGGACGATAACCGGGAGGCATCGCCGCCCGATGCTTGTGGGGGTGTTCCAGAAGGGGATTCAGGCTGCTTGCCCTGTCCTTGTTCAATGCGTTTCAGTAAAGACATGCTTACCTCCAAAATATGTGCACAACATTACCGCTTGGGTATTTTTTCCAATTCTTCCGACTCGCGTTTCAAGAGTCTGGCTCTAAGCGACTCGGCAAGGGTATAGACGCCTCTGGCCACTGGCTGAGTTTTACTGTCTAACATGAATGGGATACCACGGTTTACCGCTGTAATGACCGTCCGTTCATCCAGTGGAATAACAGCAGCGATTTCTTGTTTAAGGTTCTCGGCAATTCTTTCTGGCGTTATTGGTATCCGCTTATCATAACGATTCATGACAAAGCAAACCTTGTCGAGGGGAACACTTAATGTTTGGAGAAGGTCCAGGAATAAACGGTTGTTCTTAATGGAGGGAATATCTTGAGTTGTCACGAGGATGATGGCATCGCACATATCAAGTATAGATAGTGACACATCAGTTAAATAGGGACTGGTATCCACAATCACATATGCAAACATTTGCCGCAAATAACGCATTACTTTTGTGAACTGCTCGGCATCCACTTTTTCTGCATGTTCAGGGCGCGATGGTGCAGCCAAGATATGGACTCCCGAGGCCGCGTTATTGATCATCACATCGTTTACCACCTCAGGATCCAATTCATCTGATCGCAGCGCAAGATCCAACACAGTGTTCTTGCCTTGTTCGTTCATGAAAATTGCAACATCGCCAAACTGAAGATTCGCATCAACCAAGGCTACTCGGGTTTCCTCGTTGTGGAGGGCAATTGCTAGATTAACAGCCAAGGTTGTACAACCATTGCCTCCCTTGGGGCTGTAGACCATAATAATGTTACCCTTGACCGATACACCGGCGGCCATGGGCTGGGCAGTCCCGCCAGGGGCTGCCGCACTTGTTTGTGCGCTCTTTGCGCGTTCTTCCTGGGCTACTTTTCCTGCGCGCCGGATAGCCGAGACGAGTTCATCGGGCATGGGGGGCTTGGTTAGAAAATCCCTCGCCCCCACTTGTAAAGCCCGGCGCATGTAGTTTTGATCACCTTGGACAGAAAGTATCACAACTTGGATAAAAGGCATCTTCAGACGGATCTGCTCTGTTGCAGTTATACCGTCCATATCCGGCATGTTTATATCCATTAAAACAACATCCGGTGCGGCCTCTTGGGATAGTTGGATCGCCTCTTTGCCATTCCGCGCAGCTGCGACAACATCAATGTCCGCTTCAAATTGCAATAATTTACGGACATTCTCGCGAGTCTCGGCAACGTCATCAACAATGAGCACGCGGATTTTATTACCTTCAGACATGCACAGTCTCCAATAGTTATTCGGAAGCTATTGTCACAAGAAAGAATAACTTATAAATGTTTTTGCAGGTCTTTTTGCTATAAAAACAGGAAATGTTCATTTCGTTTGGGTAGTATCTTCAGATACTAAATACTTATTAAGAGATGCTGGCGGAAATGGGAATGGCTCTACTGGGTTTTTCCCGATATAAACTACATAAGGGAGCTTTGCTGGCACGGGAATATTGTATTGGGTCAATAAGTATTCCAACGTGGCCGCATCTGGTTGGGCGCCAATCACCTGGTCATTGGGATTCCGCAAGGTCAAGGTGATTTGCACATCATTGTAGACCAGCCATGTCAGGGTCACTGCATCTTGATTCGGGACCATCAAGGTGATGATGTCGGGGCGAGTAATTGCTGTTTGGGTTGTTGCCGGCACAGCCTCAGGTGTCGAGGTCGTATTCGAACCGGATGTAGAGGCTCCCAATTCGTCAGTTTCGCCCGGCAAAGGGAAATTACCGACATGCAGAACTTGGACATTCTGCATAATCATCTGCGTGACCAGACGTGGCCGTTGCGCTTCAGAGGGAACAACATAGAAGGGCTGCTGGAGATCTTCGTTGTATTCCACCCGTCCAACGGGACCACCGCTACCGGCCGAAACCACCTGGGCGGTCAGATTCAATATTTCGCCCTGCGCGAGCGCGGTGGCTGCATCCTCGCCTGTGCCAGTACCGATCAGCAACGCTGACCCATTGGATGCCAAAATACCAGCAGTAGCATTCGGGAGAAGAGTTTGATATGCCGCGTCAACATCAGCAATCAAGAAAGTAACGATGATGTTGACATAATCCCCGTCGCGAATACCATAGGCGACCGATGTAAGTCGCGTAATTGGAATTGGCACAGCCGTCAAGCCTTGAGGGATAAAGGGTGCCCAAGTAGAACCGGGCAGGTTGACATTCCCTGGGGTGACAGAGAGCATCGAACTGACAATCGGTACTCCCTGTGTTATCGCAAGTTTGGCATACATGCCAACTACGTCTGCTTTATTGGTGTATTCGCCTGCAACCAGCTGCTCCTGGGGAATCTGGATCGTACTGAGCATTTCTGCTGTGATGGGAGTGCCGGGGTAAATGTTCTGGCCTGCCGTGACGATTTCCACATACATGGTAACAGGTGTGGTTTGCGGCTGAGTAGGGCCGGTATCGGCTGGTCTGCTCCGCCACCACCAGATGCCCACAGCAGCGAGCACCACCACAATTATCAAAGCAATGTAGATGAAAATTCTTCCTCGGCGCATAGGAATCTCCTTGCTTGAATGGGTTGAATAAATGCATTATACAGTAAAAAATGGTCGAATACTACTTACCCCAAAGTATAATTTTTGCTTGATAAAGAAAGTGGGACTCTGTAGTCACAGAGTCCCACTCACCTAAAAGGCTAAGTCAACTATACGGTGACCAGTTCCGAGTTGATCTTGGTGAAGACGTTGCCGATGATCGGGCCGAGGAGCAGCAAAACGGCGATCACAACGACTGCAACCAAAACAAGAATCAACGCGTACTCGACGAGACCCTGGCCTTTTTCCTTAGGGGCGAACAACATGGACATTCACCTCCTTTCGCTTTAGGATTCTCTGGAGGCCAATCCAGAGTTACTTGCATTATATAACCACCCCATTGGCGAAACAAGATAAAATCCGTTACAGATTCTTTACAATAATGTTATTGTAATACTCTGTTGCAAGCAACTACATTGGTGCGTTTTTGTAATCGAGGATAATTGTAAAAATCTCCTCAGAATACGATTGGAAGAAGAAACCTTTTCTCAAAGGAATAATCTGCAACGGGTAAAGAGGGGAATCCAATTTAGCCATCGTCCAGATGGCCTGTCGTCTTGTTTCTGGAGTATCAATTACCTCTGTACTGGAATAGACAACGATACGCGCGCGCCCATCCCCGGGGTGCTGTCTAGATTAAAAGAACCACCCAACATCTCCACACGTTCTTTGATTAGTTTAAGGCCGAGATTCCCATCACCGCTCAAGGCATCAGTATCCATCCCTTTGCCATTGTCTTCAACAGAAAGTTTGATTAGCGCATCACCTAGATCAAGCAAAATCTTCAACAGGGTCGCCTGACTCTGGTGAACAGCATTGCTGAGCAACTCCTGCATCGCCCGGAAGACCATCACCTCGACGTAAGGTTCCAGACGGCGCTCGTTCCCCGAGACAGTCACGCTGACCTCTACCCCAGATTGCTCCTTGAAAGAATCGGCATAACGTCGGATGGTCGGAACCAGTCCGAGATCATCCAGCATCATCGGGCGAAGTTCGAATATGAAGTTTCGAATTTTTTGGAACGTGCTCATTGCCGCGACTTTTAAATTGCCAAGTTCATTACGGGCTTGATTTGCATCCACATCCAACAACCGCATGGCAATTTCGGTCTGTAAAATGAAGTTGGAAAGCGCCTGAGCAGGGCCGTCATGCATTTGACGAGAAAGTCTCTGTCGTTCAGCCTCCTGCGCATTCACTAACATCTCGACGCTAGCCAACGCTGCTTTCTCTCCCTTCCCGCCCCCCGCGGCATTATTATAGGCTGCCTGGAGTCGTTCCAATAGTTTCTTGTTACGTTCTAGATGGGCTTGGTCATTCTGCAATTTTTCCAATTGGCCGCGCATTACAAATAAACGTTGTTGCGCATCGAGGGCCGAATCATATGCTTGCCGGGTATCCTCGAGCGGCATTTTGTCAAGTTGACCTTGAACCTGCTGTAAATGGGCGGTGACCGCTGCATTGCGCTGGGTTAATTTCCCCACTTCCACCCGGCTCTGTTCCAGCATTAAAGTCACTTCCTTCAGAGACCGGCTGACCTCTTCTAATTCCACCTGGAGCAAGTGAACAGGATCTTCGATTGAAGAAGCGTTGATATTTTTTTCTTCCGGCAATGCCATAGTAGTTCACTCCTGAAGAGGCTTACCCTGATCCTGCAATTTTACCCAACCATGTTTCAGCGCGTAGACGACGGCCTGCGTACGGTCTTCCACGCTGAATTTACGCAGAATTGACGTAACATGATTTTTCACCGTCTGGTGGCTGATGCCCAGAGAAGCAGCAACCTCTTTATTGCTCATCCCCCTCACGACACATGATAATACTTCCATCTCGCGATCAGATAACGGGTGAAAGGGACTGCCCGGTTCACTGTATAAATGTCGCGCCTGTTCCATCTGCTCGTCCAGCCAATGAGAGAATTCTTTCTGGCTAAACACCCGATCACGGATAACATATTTTCCCGTCCCGACATCTTTTACAGTCTGAATCAAACGGCCAGGATCCACGTCCTTCGCGCAGTATGCTGCCGCCCCCGCCCAGGCCGCATGAATAACTTGCTCCTGATCGTCGTACGCCGTTAGCAATACAACCCGAGTGGAGAGTTTATCCATGTTTACCTGATGAGTAACCTGCAAGCCATTGACGCTTGGTAAATTTATGTCAACAATCGCCACAGTCGGATGCAGATCCCGAATCAAAGATAGCGCTTCCGAACCAGTGGAAGCCTGCCCAACTACCCTAAGCCCTGGCTCCAAAGACAAAGCGTTGACAACACCTTGCCGGAACAAAGGATGATCATCAATGACGATGATGGTTAATTCGTCCATTTAATCCTGCCGCCAGAAGACTGGTCTACAGTATAGCACAGGTCAACCGAGCCGACAATTAATCCAAGGCGGTCATGGACCCGGCCATTGGTACACAGCCATGTTCGTTTCCCCCGCTGACGGGGCGTACGGCGCGCCGGTCGAAAAAACCGGTATCAGGCCCGAGGTCAGGGACGGATACCAGTCTGGGAATGTGACCAAGTAATTCACATCTTGTTCGTCCAGGTAGTCCGCCAACCGCGCCTCGTCGCGGATGAACGGAATCACATCCGGCGACACCAGCCCCGCCAAATCCAATAGATCGCGGTCTCCGAAGTAACCCAATGCCCCGATATCATGAGCCGCGACGAGCGCCTCTGACGGGATGTTGGCAGCCACCCAGCGGGCTGTCGTCACCATCTCGCTTTCGATGAAAGCCACATCGCTTGCATAGGCGAACGCGCCGCGCCCCCAGAAAAGCATCAGGGCCAGGCCGGTCGCCAGTTTCCAGGAAGTCGCCAGCACCCAGCGCCCGCGCAGGCCACGAAGCAGGAGGAACTCAGCCATACCTGCCAGCCCCAGCAGAAAGTAAACCGGCATGACCGGCATAATATAACGGCCGTGCTGATATGTGGCCGGAAGCCGCCAGGCATATAACACCAGGAAACCTGCCATCCAGGTTGCGATCGCCAGCACACCCCAATCCCTGCGGCGGGTAGCGGAAACCAACGCTAGAATTAATCCCGGCAGAAGGAAAATGCCTGCCCCGGTCAAGAGCTGGAGCGGCTCGTTCGCCAGCCGCGCCAAAAACGGCTGCTGTAGTAAAACGGCATATTCCGCTTGCTTGGCATAGAAAGTATTCGGCCACAGAGACCCAGCCAGCCCCAGGTTGAACAGCAGGTACAGGGTGAACAACCCGCCAAAGCCGAGGACGACAACTGCCAGTGCCCGGACGCGCCGCTTCCATGAAGATTCGACCAGAATTGCTGTCAGTAAAACCGGACCGAGCAGCGTGATCCCGTCCGGACGCACCCAGACCGAGAGGCCAGTCAGCGCCCCCACCCAAAACCAAAGCCGCCTCTTCGAGACGAGCATCGCCAGCACCAACATGACCAGTATCGCGGACAATAGCGTCTCCATGCCAGAGACCGACGACCAGACCAGGTGCCACTCGATCGCCATCCAAGCCCCGGCCCAGGGAAAGCGCGGGCGATAGGATGGAATCCAGGAGCGCAAAATAAACTCAGCCACCATTGACAACGCCCAGAGAAGGAGAGCACCGAGAAAATACGTCCAAATGTATGGACCAAGATGGAATAAAAATCCCAACGCCAGCAGAGCCGACCAGAGCGGCGCAGTCGAACCTGCGGAAGGCTGGCCGAGGATAAACGCCCACTCTCCAAATAAGATCAAGTTTCGGGCAAATGTTTGGTGGATCCAGGCATCATCGAGCGGAAAGCCAACACTATAATAAAACCGGCTAACCAGCAAGTAGGCCCCCGCCGAAAGGACTACGATGCCCGCTAAAATCAACGCCCGCTTAACCGGCCAGTCGTCAGGGTTGGATCTCGAAAACACGCGCCTTCTCCAGTTCCCCTAAGTAAAACAATCCAGAATATGCATCCGGGTTCTCATAAACTGAAATCAGGCCAGCCGGTATGCTCCCCTCCTCCAAGACTAGATAATCTGCTCCGTATCGCTGCGCCAATTCCAGAACAGTCACTGGGGTTCCATCTGGAACGGCGATGGCCTGATTGCCAGAAGCCAGATAGAAACCGGGCGGGTTCGAAACAACAACCACATCCTCACCCGACATACCTTGCTCGACGAGAAAATTGTCTATCTGGCTATACGCAGATGATTCGCCTCCCCAGGCAGGGATGCGCAGCAACAGGACCAGAATCGAAAACAGGACGGCCAACCCGACCATCCCGCCCAGGAACACGGAACGGGCATGGACCTCGTGCCAGCCGCGCCGCTCCCGCCCCCACAAAATGACCCGCTCCAGGCCAATCGGAGCCAGCGCCCACCAGACCGTTTGCAGCGCCGCGCCAGAGTGGAAAAAGCCGCCGCGTGCTCCTGCAAATGGAAAAGCCAGGGTCATGGCAAGAAAAGTCAACAACCAGCCGGTCACGGCCAGCTGCACGCGCTTATCTTTGCGGAGGGGCCAGACGCCGAGTGTTATCAACGGGAGCAAAAATATCCCTCCCTGCACGGAGAAGAGCGTGGCGAAGTTCAATCCAAACGACCAAGCGCGGGCCGCCAGGATTTCCCCTATCCCGGAGTCCCACCAGGCTTGGAAAGTCAATTGGCCAGCAGGATAGGAATAAAGTTGGTCGTAGGAAGTGAGCCAGAGCATTTTCGATCCACCCGGGGCAAGGAGCGCGCCAAAAGCAGCCTCGTTTCGGGCAAACCAGGGAGCCATGATGACCAGGTAACCTGCCAAGACAGAGAGCAGAGAAGAGAGAGCAGAGAACAGGGATTGGCCCGGCTTACGGAAATACAGGATAGCAAGGAAGGCCATGAGAAGCCAGAGCAGACCATCGGTGCGGGAAAGATGCAGCAGGCCTGCCAGGAGGCCGAGGAGGAATGAATATACAATTGACGATTTACGATTGACGATCAAGAAAAAGAGCCCCCCAAAGAGCATGTAGAGAGCGAATGTATCGGTGGTGACGAGGAAGGGAACATAAAAGCCGGAGAAAACTGCCAACAGGCCAGAGACCAGGGCGAGGGAACGACGGGAAGAAAGGGAGAAAGCCAGGGCGGCCGTCAGAGGCGGGAGGCAGGCCGCAGCGAGGTAAAACGGAATCCGGGCGGCAAACCAGGATACAGGTCCGAAAAGCGCCGGGACGATGGAGGCGAGGATCGAGGCCAGCGGCATCCAGTAGGTATGGGATGGATGCGGCAGCCCGGCAGGGTCATCCAGGTAATTCCAAAGGAAGGGTTCGGTGAAGCCGCGCCCGGCGGCAAGTTGCAATCCCCCGGCATAGTAATAATCCGCATCCATGTAACCGGGCGCGGGTTGGAATGCAGCGACTGCCACTGAAACAGCCAGGCCGAGCAGGAAAAGCAGAAGATAATCACGCCGGGTCATGGCAGAATTTCGAGAGCGGTGCGAGGCGGACGGACGGCCCACCATTTGATCCAATACAGGCCGATGACCAGGAGGATGGGCAGGAGCGGGGCGAGACCGGGCGCCGGCGCTAGCCCCCAGAGGGCGATCCAGGCTGCGACCAGCACGATCCCCGCGGGACCCCGAAGCCTGCGCCCCGGCCAACGTTCACCGAGAATGGTGACGACAAGGAAGAGCGGCAGGACGAGGATGGCAAAATCGTTCACAGCCAGCGGGAAGCCGAGCAACGGAGTGACAGCAAGTGTCAGGCAGACCGTCCAGAGGGTATGGCGGAAATCCTTATAACAGACCTCGCGCCACTCGACGAAGAGCATGACGAGCAGGAAGGCAGTCAACGCCCAGCCAAGGCGGGGACCGACGACCGGCCAGATGGAACCCAGGACCCGGTAGAAGGATAGACCGGGATTATGGTTCGTATGCCAGTAAAGTCCGCGCACGAATGGCATGATCCAATCCGGCAAGAGCAGGAAGGACAGCAGGAGCAGGATGCCAAGCGCCATGCCCAGCCCCGCCAGGACGCGCCAACGCCGGTGATAGATTGACCACCAGAGAACGAACAGCAGGAAGATGCTGAAAATGCCGATCTTGAGCAGAGGCACGACGAGCAGCGCCCCGGCAACTTCGTCCTGCCCGGAGCGCAGGGACAGCAACGCGCCGACCGAGGCCAGTACCACGAACGGAACCGGGCTGGAGGCAAGCAGGTTCATAAAGCCGAATATCCAAAGAAGAGGGAAGAGCAAAGCCAACGGCAGGAGAAATCGGGAGGGTTTCCAACCAGTCAACTGCAGGGCGACAAAAGCCGAGGCGACCAGCGCGGCCTCGCTGAGAGTCATCCATAGGCCGCGCGCCAGTGCATAATCGGGGATCAGGGCTAAAGGGAAATAAAACAATTCGGCCGGGAATGACAGCCAGAGGATGAGCGGATCTTCTCCATCATCTGCAATCCGCCCGTAGTGGACGATTTGGGCGCGCTGGGTGGCAGGACCACTGTAAGGACTATCGCCGTAGTCGAGGAATGTCCGCGCCGCCAGCCAGGGGACGAGGAAATCCTTCTCACCGGGGTGGTCGTGAGCGTAGAGTGTATTGCCCCACACCATGCCGCCGAGAATGGCCAGAGTGAGACAGACGAAAAAAATCGTGGTGACGACGATCAGGTTACGGGACATGGTGAGAGAATTCTACCCCACAAACCGGATAAGGGTCAATCAAAGGAGAATCTTCCTCTCAAGATAGGGAGAAGATAGTTGGAAAACTCTCCGAGAACCTCACAGGAGGCTGCCGGAAATGAAATTTCAGGGGCGGTAAACGTTGAAGTTATCGAAAAGAATATCAGTGCCGCCGGCATCGCCGCTGCTCGCTTGCAGACCAACAAAGCCATCTGTAAACGAACTGTCCGTGGCTGTGGCGGTCCTGACGCCATTTACATACAAGGTAAAAGTGTCGCCAATACAATCCGCGCGGATGTCGTTGCTTACGTCGCCCTGGTGGACAGTGGAGGCAGGATACCATAGCCCATCGTCCGAAGAAATCACCTCGTAATTACCCGCTGTCACTTTCGCGATCCCAGCATACCCATCACTGTGGATGGCAAAATAGTAATAATTCTGATTGTCTTCCTGCACTCGGCAAAGGATGCCAAAGTTGTTGTCATCCGGCCCTCCAATTTTGGTCGCCCGAACCTCGATTTGAATATCCTCCGGGAAATCCTGTCCCAGCGAGTAAAAAATCGCCCAATTGGGTTCAGTAACTTGGATCCGGAATCCGCCGTTCTCATAGGCAGTCGAGCCATTCTCACTCGAGTAATCCCCCCACCCGCTGGAAGGATCAGAGAAATCATCCTGGAAAAGTGTCCGGTAGACAGTGGTAGCCGTCTGTCCGGCTGCGTAGGCCGTCTTCGTGCTTCTTGCAGACGGAGAATAAGTCGTTGTATAGGCAGTGATCCCCGCAATCGCGGCAACACAAATAGCACCAACCAGCACTACTAAAGCAATGACTGCAAAGGAAATACGCCTGGCGCGTATTTTCTTCTTTCTTTCATTCTCCAGGCGCGAGCGCGTTTCCGCCTGGCGGCGGCGTTCCTCGTTCTGAAGACGTTCCATTTCCTCCTGCTGGCGTTTCACTTCCCCCGGAATATCAACTCCACACTCTACACAATAAATCGTTCCATATGAGTTCAAGGCGCCACATTTGGGACAATTGAATTCCAACTTGATACCACACCGTCCGCAATGTTTCGCATTTTTAGGATTCGAAGCGCCGCATTCCGGACAGGTGATGCCATCCCCAGCGGTTTTTTCGTGCGCCCTGACCACATTGACCGCCCCACAAAACGTACATTTGACCTTCCCTCCTTGAACCGGCGCTTCCAGTGGCGCCCCACAAGCCATGCAATTCTCCACATTCGATTTTGGCATGCTCATCCTCCTCAATGAGGCATAAAATAATCGTGGACGGCTTCTACTGCTTCTTGTAAAAAAATGCCTAACTGGAACAGCCCAGAAGCGGGCAGGAAGTGCAGGATTGGGTTCGTTTATTTGCGCAGTACGCTGTAATATACCACGATATAGCTGGAGGAGTCACCGGGAAGGATTTGTGCTATAATACCGTCAACTTGAGGCAAGAATGACCAGTGTCCGCTTCGCCAATAACAACAATAACGATAATGACGATCCCTTTCGGAGCGTTGGGCGAAGCCATGCCGGCTAGTAAATCCCTGTGACTTTTCAATCGCCCAACGCAATCGCGGAGGGCGATTTGTTTTGTAAGTTACAGGTGTCGTTGCGAGGAGGGTCGAGTAGGACGAAGTCCATATCGAGACCCGACGCCTGCCCTGAGTTTATCGAAGGGAAGCAACCCCCAACATAGAAGGAGATTGCTTCGCCGCCGGGCGCAATATATTGCGCCCCTACAAAACCGGCGGCTCGCAACGACACAACGTAATGGAGGCAGCGTATGTATAAAACTCACACTTGCGGCGAACTGCGCGCATCCCACGCCGGGCAAAGCGTGTCGTTGGCCGGCTGGGTGCACAACTTCCGCACTTTCGGCGGGGTAGTCTTCCTCGTCCTGCGCGACCGCTTCGGCATCACCCAGATCGTCACGGACCCGGACCAGTTTCCCGAGGCGGCCCAAGCCATCGAGGGGCTGAAGAACGAGTGGGTTGTCCAGGTGGAGGGACAGGTGCGTATGAGACCCGCCGACCAGTTCAATCCGAAGATGCCGACCGGCGAGATCGAGGTCGTGGCGCGCAAGGTCACGGTGCTGAACCCGGCCAAGGCCATGCCGTTCGTCGTCAGCCGCGATGACGAGGAAGTGGACGAGAACCTGCGCTTGAAATATCGCTACCTCGACCTGCGCCGCGAGCGCATGAAACGCAACATGATCCTGCGCCACGAGGTGGTGCTGTTCATGCGCAAGTACTTGTCCGAGCGCGGCTTCATCGAGGTCGAGACCCCCGCCCTGTTCAAGACCACACCCGAGGGAGCGCGCGATTACCTGGTCCCCTCTCGCATCTATCCCGGCCAATTCTACGCCCTGCCGCAAAGCCCCCAGCAGCTCAAGCAACTGCTGATGGTAGCCGGGATTGAACGCTACTTCCAGATCGCCCGCTGCTACCGCGACGAAGACCTGCGCGGCGACCGCCAGCCTGAGTTCACCCAACTCGACCTGGAAATGTCCTTCGTCGAACGCGACGATGTGCTCAACCTTGTGGAAAGCCTCTTCACCGAGATGATCCCCGCCGTCGCGCCGCACAAGAAACTGCTCGCCTCCCCCTGGCCGCGGTTGACCTACGCCGAGTCCGTGGAACGTTTCGGGACCGACAAGCCGGACCTGCGCTTCGGGATGGAACTCTACAACGTCGGCGCGACCTTCTCCAAGAGCGAGTTCGTCGTCTTCAAGTCTGCCTTGGAATCGGGCGGGGTCATCAAGTGCCTCGTCGCCTCGGGCTGCGCCGGGTACACGCGCAAGCAACTCGACGAACTGACCACGCTGGCGAAGGAACTCGGGGCAAAGGGACTGGTCACGCTGGCGCTGGCGGCTGAGGGTCCGAAAGGCTCCGGAGCCAAATTCATCGGCGAGGCGGAAGTCGCAGCCCTGTCCAAACTGACCGGCGCGGCGACCGGCGACCTGGTCCTGTTCGTCGCCGACCAGCCGAAGACGGTCAATAAGGTACTGTCCGCGCTGCGGGTCTGGTTCCGCGACGCGTTGAAACTCGCCGACCCGAACGTGATGGCCTTTGCCTTCATCGTGGATTTCCCGATGTTCGAGTGGAACGAAGAAGCAAAGAAATGGGACGCCGCCCACCACCCGTTTACCATGCCGCGGTTGGAGCACCTCGACCGCTTCGAGACCGACCCGGCTTCGATTTTGTCGGACGCCTACGATATGGTTTGCAACGGCTACGAGATGGCCTCCGGCTCGATCCGCATCCACCGGCGCGAGGTCCAGAGCAAGGTGTTCGAACTGCTCGGCATCGGCGACGAGGAAGCGCAGTATAAGTTTGGGCACATGCTGGAGGCCTTCGAGTACGGCGCGCCGCCGCACGGCGGCATGGCCCCCGGCATTGACCGGCTGGTCATGCTCCTGGCGGACGAACCCAATATCCGCGAGGTGATCGCCTTCCCCAAGAACCAGGCCGGGCGCGACGTGATGGCCGACGCCCCGTCGTATGCCGACGAGAAGCAGTTGAAGGAATTACACATCAAGATCAGCGATTAGCGTTTAGCAATTAGCGGTTAGCGAATAAGTTTAGTCCACCGGTTAACCGCTAAAAGCCAACTGCTAACAGCCGGAAGGAGCAAAATCATGGCAGTCATCAGAGTTGAGGAAATTTCCAAGTTTATTGGGCAGGAAGCAACGATTCAAGGCTGGGTCTACAACCGCACCGATAAGGGCAAACTGGTCTTCCTGCTGGTGCGCGACGGCTCGGGTTTCGTCCAGTGCGTGGCCTTCAAAGGCGACTTGGACGAAGCGACATTTGACCAGTTGATGCGCCTGCCGCAGGAATCGGCGGTGGTCATCACCGGCCCGGTGAGAGAGGACAAACGTGCCCCCGGCATCCCCGGCGGCTACGAGATCGGCGTCAAATCCATCGAAATCGTCCAAACCGCCGACGCCGACTACCCGATGGCGCTCAAAGACCACGGCGTGGACTTCGCCCTCGACCACCGCCACCTGTGGATCCGCATGCCCAGCCAGTGGGCCATCCTGCGCGTGCGCGCCACCGTCATCGCCGCGATGCGCGAGTGGCTGGACAACCACGGCTACGTCAACATGGACACGCCCATCCTGACCCCGGCCGCCTGCGAAGGCACCAGCACGCTCTTCGAGACCGAATACTTCGACGAAGGCGTGGCCTACCTGGCCCAGTCCGGGCAGCTCTACAACGAAGCCAACATTATGGCCTTCGGCAAGGTCTACTGCTTCGGACCCACCTTCCGCGCCGAAAAATCCAAGACCCGCCGCCACCTGACCGAGTTCTGGATGCTCGAACCGGAGATCGCCTTCTGCGACCTCGACCAGATGATGGAAATCGAGGAACGATTAGTCACTCACATCGTCCAGCGCGTCCTGCGGGACCGGGGACCTGAGTTGAAATCCCTGGGCCGCGACACCCGCCGGCTGGAAAAGATCGCGCCTCCCTTCCCGCGCATTTCCTACGACGAGGCAGCCAAGAAATTGCAGGAAGTCTACCAAGCCGAGACCGATCCCGAAAAGAAAGAACTGCTCAAGTTCGACTGGGGCATTGACTTCGGCTCACCCCACGAGACCGCCCTGACCAGCCTGTACGAGAAGCCGGTCTTCGTCTACGGCTATCCGACCGCAGTCAAGGCCTTCTACATGGAACCCTGGCCGGGCCGGCCCGAGGTCTGCAAGTCTGCAGACCTGCTCGCGCCGGAAGGCTACGGCGAGATCATCGGCGGCTCGGAGCGCATGTCGGACCACGATTTGCTCCTGCAGCGCATCCACGAACACAACCTGCCGGAAGATGCGTTCAAGTGGTATCTCGACCTTCGCAAGTTCGGTTCCGTCCCCCACTCCGGCTTCGGCATGGG
>JBFMCM010000126.1:0-2560 GCA_040754355.1 Chloroflexota bacterium
CCCTGGTCGAAGAGGACCGCGCCGATGTTGGCTTTGCACCTGAAGGCAGTCCGCAGGTTGCCGGCCAGGAGGGCGGCCTCTTCTGCCTGGCGCCAGAAAGCGATGGCAGCCGGTATGTCGCGGCGGATGTGCGCCACGATGCCCAGTACATTGTAGGCCACCGCGCGGACAGATGAAGCGCGCCGGACTTCAACCTGGGCAATCGGTTCGATTTGGCTCAGGGAGGCCTGCGCCGCGTTCCAGGCCTCGTCCAGACGGGTCTGGGTCAGGCGCACAGTGGAGCGGAGGGCCAGGACATCGGCGAGCGGACCCGGGGCTGGGCCCGAAACGGCCAGGCCTTCGGCCTCGTCACATAGTTGATCGGCTTCAGGGACCTTGCCGCGCTGGAGCAGGCAACGCGCCAGGCGCAGTTCCAGGTCGGCGCGCCAGGGGGGCGGAATTTCTATCTGATGGCTCAGGGCCAGCGCGTTCCGAAAATCGGATTCAGCCTCACCGGCGCGGCGGCCGCTCATCAGCAATTGGCCGCGAAGAGAAAGAAGTTGTGCTTCATGCTCCGGGGCTAACGCGTGAGTATGGTGCGTCTGGTCGAGGAGAGGCGCGATCAGGTCGGCCGCGGCTTCGCCTTGTCCGCTGGAGTCCAGATAGAGTAGCGTCGCTTTCAGCAAGTTGACAATTGCCTTGGCGTCTCCTGCCTGGACGTAGTGATAAAGCGCTTCGAGGGTATTCGAGCGGGACGATTCGAGCCAGTCCGCTGCCAGCGAATGCAGGCCCCGGTACAACTCCGGACGGGCTTGTAAAAAGGCGGCCAGGTGTTCGCGCAGGAGCGGGTGCAGCCCGGCTTCGGCCGCGTTTTCCAGAAAATGCCGGCGCTGCAGGGTCAGGATGGCTGTTTGGAAGTCATCCACCAAATCTAGATCGCGCAGGCGTTCGGCCAGTCCGGCGTCGAGCAGGTTGATCGGTTGGCGAAAAATGGAGATCAGGGAAAGCAAATGCAGGGCTGATGAAGATATTCCTTCCAGCGCGTTCTCCATCAGAAAGGAGACAATCTCTCCTTGTGTGGCCAGGCGCGCCAGGAAGGACTCTGCCTGGGAGGGGTGTTGTTGTAAACCGCTTATCGCCAGGCGCAGGAGCATGGGATTGCCCTGGGTCAGATGGTAGAGAGTGGCAAACGCCTGTGAGGATAATTTTGCCCCCCATATCTCCACCAGTCGCTGCGCTTCTGTCTCGCTCAAGCCGTGCAGCGGCAAGGCCGGCACCGATGAAAGTTCGATGCGTTCGCGAGAAATGAGCAGAAAGGCGCCTTCGCTTTCATGCGCCAGGCGTTCGATAAATTGAACAGCCTGTTCGTTCTGCCGCAGGTGGTGGAATTCATCCACGCAAATCAGGGGCCGAATGGCCTGTAAATGAACCGCCAGCGAACTGACGATGGTGGATGAAGGCAGGTTTCCGGGCTGCAGGAACAAGGCGGCTTCCGACCTTCCCAGCGAGGTCAGGAAGAGGGCTATTCGGCGAAGGAAGGTTTCGAAAGGCAAGGGGTCCATTGCGCTGACCGTGTGCCAGAAGACGGGACGCGAGGTCAGTGCTTGGCGGGCAAACGCAGCCGCCAGTGTGCTTTTCCCCACTCCGGGGAAACCAAACAGCAGGACGGCCTTTTCGTTTGCCAGGGTATCCTTCAATTGATCCAAAGTTTCGCCGCGCAGAACTTCATTGGCCTGTGAGGCCGGGATGGCCTCCAACACCCCCATGTCTTCAGCGATGATGGCTTCTGCACTGCTTACTTGGTGCGCCTGCCGTGCCAGGGCGAGCAGACGTTCGGCCAGTTCCGGTTCGGAGTCCAATCCCAACGCCGGGACGAAACGCGCTTCCAGGATGGACCACTCCGGCAGGCGATGGTTATGTTCCAGGCGGGAGATCTGCGCCTCGCTGTAACCGACGGCCAAGCCCAGGTCAGACTGGGTCAGGCCGACGCGGCGGCGCAGGTACTTGAGCAAGGAGCCAAAATCCGAATACTTTTGAGTGACCGGTTTGGCTTTTGGGCGCGCTGGTTGCATGGGAAAGTAAGTTCAGGAATTTATAGGCAGGGAGAATAACGAGGGCAATCAATGCTCATCGAGCCGGCGAACGAAGTTCACAGATAATGGAAACTTTTCACAACCGATGAAATATTATACACACAAAACTGGCAAAAAATGTCATGTTTTTGGGAGCGGGTTTTGCTATGCTATAGGCGATGCAGAACCGACGCGTGTTTCGCAAATTGGTACGAACGAATGACGGCCGCGGCTGGCAGGTTGTATGGGATGAAGAACCATATTCAAATTCTGGCGCGCTGCCGGTCATCGCCCCTTCTGACAAGGAGTATGCCATGAAAAAACGATCTAACTTTTGGGTTTTTCTGCTCAGCGGCTTGCTGATCCTGGTCCTGCTGGCGGCTGGAGGCTGGTGGTTTTTCAAACCGCAATACCCAGCCAGTGACGCATCTCCGGAATCACCCGTCTTTGTATTCCTGCTCTCTCCATCCAATGGCGACGAGGTCAATGCAGGGGATTTTGTATCCGTG
>JBFMCM010000127.1:0-2085 GCA_040754355.1 Chloroflexota bacterium
CGAGGCTTCAGAGCCGCTCACGAATCCAGCCAGCAGGCCCAGGTAGGGCGCGGCCAGCGGATAGAACCTGCCAAACGCAGCGGACGAGGCATTGGCCAGCACGGCAATCATGTTGTTATTCGGATCGGCCAGCACCCAGTCTGTGCCTTTGCCGGAGTGGTTCATCAGATAGGCGATAGCGAAGAAAACTGCCGAAGCCAACATCGGACGCGGGGCGCGCCTGATCCATTTCTTGAGCGAATCGCCGAGTTGCTTTTTATTCGGCTTCAGGAAAGGCAAGGCCAATAGGGTGCTGACCAGGATCCAGAAATACGCCTGCCAAAATAAGCGCACTTTCTCCGGCGCGCCAGGGATGATCTCCACTGGCATGGCAAGAGTCTTGAAGGTCAGTTCGTACAAAGGCAGGGCAGGCAGGTTGACCAGCACCGCGAAGACGACCAGGATGAGCCAGGGAGAGACAGCCGCTACAAGGGAAATGCGCCTCTCGGCAGTGTGGTCGCTATCGGTTAGAACGCGGTGATCTCTTAGCGGTTTGCGCGTAGCCAGTAGATAAAGAATCATCACCAAAACCACCCCAAGACCTGCGGCAACACCTGTCAGCGGGACCAGCCGAAGGGCGTTCATGCCGATGGCGATGAATCCGGCTGAAAGTCCCGAAAGCAGCGCCGGGAGCAGCCCGCGGACGACCAGTTTCCAGCGCCCAACAATCCATAACATACCCAGGGCGATGCAGGTGCTGATGACCGGCATGAAGCGGGCGAAGTAGCCGCCCACTTCGTTCACCGGCTGGCCGACGAAGCCGGAGAAAACCACCACGGGTACACCCAGCAAAGCGTAAGTGCACAGGGCGTCGTAGCCCAGGGCGGGCAGGGCGATTGCCACGAAGGACGAGTAGCCGAGTGCCAGCATGATGGGCGGCAGGATGGAGACCGGCGTCGCGCCCAGAGCAGCCAGGAGGGTGCCGAAACCTACGTTGACGATCATGATTTGCACCACCTGGTCGGTGGGGGCGATGGTCTTGATGTAGGCTACCACACGTGGGATGGCTCCTGTCTCAACCATGATAAAGACCTGCAGCAGCGAGGCGGCGACCATCAGGGTAATCGGAAAGGAGGCCACCACACCTGCCAGGCTGGCTTTCAGCATGACGGACAGCGGTGTTTGAAAATATAAAATGGCGGCTAAGGCTGCCGCACCCCAGCCAATCAGACCAGCCAAATCTGCGGCCATTTTTCGCCAGACGAGCAGGAGGAGGACAATCAGGATCGGTAACAGGGAAAGCAGGAGAGATAAGAGGGTCATGGTTTTTCCTTATTCACTTACCTGCATTAGTGTATACCATTCCACCCCGTTGGGCAACTGCCTCCTGCAAAGATTTGAAAAGACAAATCTCCCTGCAGATGAGCAGGGAGATAGCCTGGTGATTTATGCCGTTTATCCGGCTCCATCCCCAAACCGGTTCGGTCCCGGCGTGCCCTTGAAGAAGAAGAGTTCGATCCAATTCCACATGTAGATAAATTGACCCGCCAACGGCAGCATCCACAGGAGGATGTTCCAGCCGGAGCGGTCCAGGTCGTGGAAGCGTTTGACAATCAGCATCAGGAGGACCCAGGAAAGACAGAGCATCCCAAACAGCAAGATGAACATCCCGATGCTTAAAAGTGTCTCAGCCGTGGCTGACATCTGGGAGACATCCAGCGATTCGGTAGTTAGAATGATGACGGTCATGCTGAGACCGAGCAGAACCCAAACGGGCAGCATCCCCTTGAGGAAGAAGGTCAGCCGGCCGATGCGTCCCTTGGGTGAGAAGTAAAGCTGCCAGAACGGCATGCTAACTCTTTCGCCGGGTTGAGGGGCAGGGACCGCGGCGAACGCAGGCGCGGGTGAGGCGCCGACCGGGGCAGCGGGAGGAGGCTGTGCGCCCACCAGCGCGCTGACAATATGCCGGTCCTCAACCTCGCCGCCGCAGCGGGAGCATTTACCGTCCCCGTCCAACGTCACCTCGGCATGACAATTCGTGCAATAGCCTTTCACCGAGACCTCGAACCTGGCCTTGCAGAACCGGCACAAACGAGCCTCGGCTTT
>JBFMCM010000128.1:0-14071 GCA_040754355.1 Chloroflexota bacterium
AGTGGTTCAAGGTGGTGAAGATTTTCATCCTATTAGGATTTCTGGGAGGGTACTTTTGGTTGTTCGGACTGATAAAGGCTGCCATATTTCTGGGCACATTTCTTCTCCTGATGCTCGTCGTCCATTTCACCTATCGGATTAAGACTAAGAAATATACCCAAAGTTGGCTGGACTTTACTGTTCCCAAGGATGCGGATGCAGGCTCCCCCAAACGAATCGGGAAATTCTATTATCCTGCCATCCTTATCAATGCAATCATTGCCCTGGTGGTCAGCCAGTTGCTGGGATAATCAAATCCTCCCAGTTTTTGGAGTGTATTCTTCGACAGCCAAGCGGACTTAAGTCCGCACTCCCAATCGTTTGTTTAGAGAAAAGCAACATGTAGGTGGGATACTCGTAAAGTAATTGTAAACAAGGAGTCATTCTATGCAAGCCATCGAAGTCAAAAACCTGCACAAATCCTTCGGCGACCTGAAAGCCGTGGACGGGATTTCGTTCGAGGTTGCCCAGGGCGAGATCTTCAGCCTACTCGGTCCGAACGGGGCCGGGAAAACAACCACCATCTCGATGCTCTCCTGCCTCCTTCGCCCGGATGAGGGCGAGGCGCTCGTGATGGGCCATTCCATCAAAGATGACCAGATGGGTGTCAAGTCCGCGCTGGGGGTTGTGCCGCAGGAGATTGCCCTCTACAATGACCTGTCGGCGCGCGAGAACCTGACCTTCTGGGGAAAGATGTACGGGCTGCGCGGAACCCCGCTCAAGAAGCGCGTGGACGAGGTGCTGGAAGTCATCGGGCTGACCGACCGGGCGAAGGACCGCGTCGGCAAGTATTCGGGCGGGATGAAGCGCCGCGTCAACATCGGGGTGGCGCTGCTGCACAAACCCAAAGTCATCTACATGGACGAGCCAACCGTGGGCATTGACCCGCAGTCGCGGCGCAACATCCTCGACAGCGTGGTGGCGCTCAAGAACCAGGGCATGACCGTCCTGTACACCACGCACTACATGGAGGAAGCCCAGGAACTCTCCGACCATATCGCTATCATGGACACCGGCAGGATCATCGCCTACGGCACGCACACCGAACTGGTGAGGATCGTCGGCCAGATGGACCGCATCACGCTGACGGTCAGCCCGGACGGCGGACGCGTGGCCGAAGCCTGGAAAGCCGTCAAAGGCGTGAAGCAGGTGAAAGCAGAGGCTTGCCCCGAGCCGGGTCGAGGGGACGGGACGCTCGTCGTCCTGGCGGAGGACAGCAACCAGGTCCTGCCGCGCCTGTTCGAGTCGGCCAGCGCCCAGGGGACGCGCATCACCTCAGTCGCCATCCAGGAACCCAACCTGGAGGCGGTCTTCCTGCACCTTACCGGAAAGGCGCTGAGGGATTAGGAATTAGGTAATTAGGGATCAGGTAATTAGGAAACCGGGTTTCCAGATTACCTTCTCACCTGATTACCTTCCTCACGGAGCACTTATGAAAATCTTCGACCTTGCCCTCAAAGACCTGACCCGCTCCTTCCGCAGCGTATTTGCCGTGTTGTTCATGTTCGTCATCCCGCTGCTGGTGACGGGCATGTTCTATGTCATGTTCGGCGGAATGGCCGACAGCGACGAGGGGTTCAATCTGCCGAAAACGAAAGTAGTCATCGCCAACCTGGACGAAGGCGAGGCCGGTTTCGAGGCGGCCATGAGCCAGTTCCCTGATGATGCGGACATCCAGTCCCTGGGCGACATGATCGTGTCTGTTCTGCAGAATGAAAACTTATCCGACCTTATGCAGGTCACACCCGTGGACAGCGCCGAGGCAGCCCGCGCCGCGGTGGACGCCCAGGAGGCCGGGGTGGCAATCGTCATCCCCGCCGATTTCTCAGCGCAGTTCTCGGACCTCGAGGGCCAGGCCGTGCTGGAGGTCTATCAGGACCCGACCATGACCTTCGGCCCGGCTATCGTCCGCTCAGTGCTGAACGGGTTCATGGACGGCATCTCCGGGACGAAAATCGCCGTGGATGTAGCCATGTCCCAGACCGGTTCCGGCGACCCGGCTTTCATCGGCCAGGTGGTGGAAGCCTATCTCACAGCCACCTCCCCGACGCGTGACCCAGCGACCCTGCTCGAGGTCCAGACCCCGGCCGCGGAAGAAGAAATCCCCCTGGTGCTGCGCATCATTGGTCCCATCATGGGCGGGATGATGGTCTTCTATGCTTTCTACACCGGCACCGCCAGCGCTGAAACGCTCCTGGCCGAGGACGAAATGGGCACCCTGCCGCGCCTGTTCACCACGCCGACGGCGCACGCCACCATCCTGGGCGGCAAACTGCTGGCCGTCCTGCTGACCGTCACCATCCAGGTCATCGTCCTGCTTTCGCTGGGCGCGCTTATCTTCAACATCCAATGGGGCAGCCTGGATTCCATACTGCTCTTCGCGGCCGGCACCATCCTGGTGGCCTCCGCCTTCGGAGTGTTCGTCAACTCGATGCTGAAAAGCACCAAGCAGGGCGGGATCCTCTTTGGCGGCGTGTTGACCTTCACCGGCATGATCGGGATGCTGCCCATCTTTGCCTTCAGCAGCCAATCCGCCACCCTTGACACCATCTCCTTGCTCGTGCCGCAGGGCTGGGCCATCCACGGCCTGCTCCAGACGATGCAAGGCGCGGCGGCCGGCGACCTGGCGCTTACCCTGCTGGTGATGCTCGCCTGGTCTATAGCATTCTTCGTCGTTGGAGTGTGGAGATTCCAGAAGAGGTATGCGTGACCTTCCCTCACCCCCATCCCCTCTCCCGATGGGAGAGGGGGGAGGAAAAATATGATAAGAATTTTAGATATTGCCGCAAAAGACCTGGCGCAAATCCTGCGCGACCGCAAGACCTTCCTGTTCCTGCTGATCATGCCGATTGCCTTCACTTTCCTGTTCGGCTTTGCCTTCGGCGGCTTCAGCCAGGGCGAAAGCGACCCGCGCCTGCCGGTGGCCGTACTCAACGAAGACGGCGGCGACTTGAGCCTGCGCCTGGTTGGCCTGCTGGAAGACTCCGAGGTGATTGTCATTATCCAGGACAGCAACAAGACCCTGGCGGATTACGAGAAATCGCTCTCGAAAGGCGACCTGGCTGGCATCCTCGTCATCCCTGCGGGTTACTCCGACACGCTTCTAACCGGCAGCCTGCCGCGCCTGTCCCTGACCGTTGACCTGACCCAAACCGCCGGGACGACCGTCCAGGACGAGGTGCTGGCGGCCGCCAACCGGCTGGTGAGCGCCGTGCAGACCGCGCTCATCGTCGGCGAGACTTCGTCCGCGTTCACCCCGGCCTTCGAGCAGGCCCTGGCCGCCTGGGAGGACCCGCCCATCCGCATCGAGACCACCTCCGCCGTGTTAGTGGAAACCGAGCAAAAGGTCAGTTCGCAGGTTGCGTCGCTGGCGCACACTTCGCCGAGCATGATGCTCCAGTTCGCCATCGCCGGCCTGTTGACTTGCGCCACGGTCATCGTCAACGAACGCAAGACGCGCTCGCTCCAGCGCCTGCTGACCACAGCCACCAACCGCCTCCATATCCTGCTCGGGCATTACCTGGCCATTTTCACGCTCATTTTCGCTCAATTCCTGGTGCTGCTGGCCTTCGGGCAACTCATCCTGAAAGTGGACTACCTGCGCCTCCCCGGGGCGACCTTGCTGGTGGCGTTTACCTCCAGCCTGTGCATTGCTGCCATGGGATTGCTGATCGGCGTGCTGGCGAAGGGCGAGGAACAGGCCATCGCTTTCTCGCTCATCCCGATGTTCGTCTTCTCCGGGCTGGGCGGCGCCTGGGTGCCGCTGGAATACACCGGCGCGGCCTTCCAGGCCATCGGGCACGTCACGCCGGTCGCCTGGGCGATGGACGGCTTCGAGAACATCACCGTGCGTCTGCTGGGATTCGAGTCCGTGCTGCTGCCCTCTGCCGCGCTGGCGGGCTATGCCCTGCTGTTCTTCCTGCTGGCGGTGTGGAGGTTCCGGAAGGTGAGTGAGTAATGCGGAAGAAGGATCACACATTTTTCTATTTGGGTCTTGCCTATTGCATGGAAAATGGTTTTGTTGTATCCTTTTCAAGGAAATATTGAATTGTTAAGCTGTAAACCGATTGTAAAACACTTGGCTGGGTGGCAATCATAGGCAATTGGAGATTAAAAATGAGTATTTGGAACTTGGCATGGAACTGGAATACAACAAGTGACGAGGAAAAAGAGATATTTCCATGCGACCAATATAAGACATCCGATAATCGCAGCATGATGCGAGCTATTGACATATCAACATCAGCAACCATTGTCTTCCGTTGGATCTGCCAACTAAAAGTTGCACCCTATAGCTACGACTGGATAGATAACCTGGGACGTCAAAGCCCGCGCCAACTGACTCCGGGAGTGGACCAATTAGAGATAGGCCAAAATTTCCTGATAGGAAAAATCGTAGAGTTCGAAGAAGGCCGCCATATTACCAGTGTTATCCATCAAAAACTCACATCTATATTTGGTTTTATATCGCTTACTTATGCAGTGAAAGATACCGGTCCCGAAGCCTGTCGTCTTATAGTAAAAGTCAATTGCGGGGCTCGGAATTGGATTGAGCGACTTCGCAGATTCATACTGGCCTGGGGAGACTTGATCATGATGCGGAAGCAATTGAATACGATCAAATCACTTGCAGAAAGTAATTCGTCATGTGATTGAAGGGTAATATCGTCCAAAGCCAGCCGCCGAGAAACAGCATCTTTCGCTTTGTCTCGTGTGGATCTGAGTCACCCAGTCTCAGCAAGGAGTACAAGAAAGTGCTCGAGGCGGTCGAGTTCGAAAGGAGAATCCACTGCGGGCGCGAATTACAGATTCCATCCGGTCCATTTCACCTGGTGGTAAAAGAGGTGCAATGCCACGAATTCCAATTGACGGCTTAGATATTCACTGCGAGCAAATCGGGGAAGGTGCTCCGCTAGTGTTCATCCACGGGGCATTTGCTGATACGCGCATGTGGGATCCCCAGTGGCAGCACTTTGCTACGAAATACCAACTCCTGCGTTACGACTTGCGCGGACATGGGAAAACAGGACCGTCCATTCTGGACCATTACACTATCGAGACCTTCGCCGACGATTTGGCCGCCCTGCTGGACGCGCTCGGGGTCGGGACCGTGGCCCTGTGCGGCCAATCCTTCGGCGGGAGCATCGCCCAGGCTTTTGCCATCCGCCACCAAGAGCGAGTCAGAGCACTGGTGCTTGCCGGTTCGATGGTGGCGGTTGACCTGTCCTTGATGGATAAACTGCTCTGCCGGTTGTTCTTCCCCGAATGGGCAATGACCACAACCATCAAACTATTGAGCGTGGAGAAATTCACCCGCTTCTCCCTCTGGCTGGGACGTCTCACCAAGGGTAAACAATTCCTAAGCACGGATGAAAACACTACAAAATATCTGGAACAGTGCATGTTCCAGATGGACAGCAACGAATACCTGAAATTCTGGCGTGCGCTTTACGCCTTCAAATTACTCCCGCTAGAACGAATCACCTGTCCCACCCTGATTTTGAATGGAGAGTACGAGCCTAAAAGTATGCTTCCCCACACGCTGGAACTCCTGCGCCTCATTCCACACGCCGAAGCCAAAATCGTCCCTGCTGCCCACCACGCATCGAACATGGACAACCCTAAGATATTCAATGCCCTCGTGGATGATTTCCTGCGTCGCGCAGGCTAAACCAGTTATCCGGCGCGCTGAACGATCCGGTGAACGCGGAAAGTCAGCCAGGGCGAGGGGACTTTCTTGTCGGCAAACGACCAGCCTTTCCAGGCCTGATACATCGAACTGGCCGTGTAGCGTCCCTCGGCATCCGCCTGGGCCGTGACGACAGCCAGCATCTCGCGGTAGCGCCGGTCGGCGCGGACAAAGCCGCAGCGGCTGAGGGCTTCGAGAACGTGCAGGATGTCGAAGAAAACGTTGGGGTATTTCAGTTTGGCGAAATCCGTTCCCATCCCGAAGAGGTAATATTTCTTCTCCCGGCGCAGGTCCCAATGCGAGAGCAGGGCTTCGGCGGCTGCCTGCGCGGCGGGACCGTCACGCTGCTGCGGGAAAAGCGACAGCGCTTTGAGGGCATAGACATTGGCGACCGGGCAGGGGTCGTCTTTACGCCCCGGGCCGCGGAACTTGCCCAGTTCCGGGGCGGCGGAGCAGCGGTAACCGTTCTCCGCGGCCTGCCCCGCCAAGTGTTCGGCGGCCTTCACCACGCGCCCATCGTCCACCAGGCCGAAGGAGGCCAGGGCATAGAGCAGGGTAGGCGCGTCGCAGGCGATCCAGGTCCAGTGGTCGGTGTCGTCGCCGCCGAAAGCGCGCGGGATGTTGACAACGGTCTGGAAGGCGCCCTCCGCTGACTGGTGCGCCAGCGCTTTCTCGATAATTTCCGCCATGCCGGGATCGTCCACCCGCAGGCCGAAGTCGGCCAAGGTGCTGAGGGCATAGATGGGATGGGAGGCGTCGTTGTGACGCTTGAGCGGGGTCTCACCCCAGGTGGCAGCCCGCTCCATCAGCGCGCGCACCTGCGGATGGGCGAGCATCTCTTTTCGTGCAAAGGCAAGTCCCGGGTCCGATTCGGGGCGGGAGAGGAGATCGGTCAGCGTGTGGTAACGCGTCCAGGGTTCGGGGGAATTCAACAGCCATTCGATTGTCGTTGTCATTTTTCTGCTTCCTTCAGGGCGCGCAAAGCGCGCAGTGTGACCCATTTGTTGGGCTGCTTCTTCGTGCCGAAATCCACCCAGGTCTTGCCGGCGTAATCGTATTCCAGCGCCCAGCGTCCCTGCCCGTCCTGTTTCCGGCGGACGAGGTTCAGCGCGTTGGCAAGCCGCGGGTCGCCGCCGTATCCCAGCGCGGCCAGCGCTTCGACGATTTGCAGGATGTCGGTCACGTAGAAGACCGGGAAACCGAACTTCCACCAGTTACCGCTCGGTTTGGAGGCATACGGGGAGGGATAACCGGCCTCGGCGGGATCGGTGCCGAGCAGGAAGTCCACGCCCTGCCGGATGGCGCGCTCGATGAGCAGAGTGCGGTGGGCGGCGGGAAGGCGGCCAAAGGCCAGCATGACCTTGACCCCGCCCCAGGCGCAGGGTTTCTTGTCGTTCGAGCCGCAGGCGAAATTCGGACCGCACTTCCCGGCGTAGTAGCGGACGGGAGCCTCCTTCTCGCTCAGCGGGGCAATCCCTTCGCCCGTGACGCTGCGCGCCATCCACTCGAAGGCTTTCTCCAGCCGGGGATCATCGAAGCCCAGGTTCAATATGGCTTCGCACAGATTCCCTTGCACGCAGTCCGCCGTTCCGGAGCCGGTTCCCGTCAACGAGAACTGCCCAAGCGGAGTCAGGGAATGGTCCAGCAGGTAGGCGCAGGCGCGGGCGAGGCGTTCGTCCAGCCCTGAGGATGCGCCCAGTTGACCAAGCATAATGAGCGACCAGATGGTGGAAAAATACTTGGGATAGTACCCCGGCCCCGGCTCGGACCAGTAGCCGTCGGGATGCATCTTGTCCAGGATGACGGCAATCGGACCGTCAACGTGCGCTGCCTTTCGAGCCGCGGACAGTTCGGGATCGTCCGCCGGCAGCCCGACCAGGTGGCGCAGCGCCAGGTAACGCACGCCGGGCGATTCCGGTTCGAGCAGCCAGTCCATCACATCAGGCATTTATCCGCTCCTTTCAGCGAATTTCTCGTGACAACGCTCTGTGTTGTCACACAGCCGGGAGGCTCCCGCGTACACATCAAGGTAACGACGCGGAGCGTCGTTACCAGAAAACCGAGACCCTTTGCTTGCCCCTTCGCTTCGCTCGGGGCTTCGGCTCAGGGTGACGTTGCCCTGATTTTATCAGTGGCTCTTATTAGCGCTGCCGCGCCTGCCCGATAACCTTCTGGACGCGCTTCACCTGCGTGCCCTGTAAATCATCCAGGCGTTCTTCCAGCACAGTAATGAATACAGCCTTATTCTCGGCATTCACCGCCTGCAAAATCTTCTCACAATGCTGGGGCACATCCTTCGGGCGGCAAGTGCGTAGATGCTCGAGCAGGTACGGGAAGATGGCCGCCCCCCGCTCCGGCGAGGTGGAGGCGATGCCCGCCAGCGCCAGCACGCCGCCGTCGCGGGTGATGACGGAACCGGCATCCATCGCTTTGCGGATTTCGTCCCAGCGGGGGAACAACTCGTCCGCCGCCAGCACGCCGATAGTGGACAGGGCGATCATCCCGCCCCATACCAGCCGGTTGTTGCGACTCTTCAGCAGTTTCAGGAAGTCGAGGGCGAACGGGGCAATCAAGTCCGGCTTCAAATAACCGACTTCGTAGAGAACCTTGATGCAGTCGGCTTGGACGGCGGGGGTCTTGTGCCACAATCCTTCCGCCACCTCCCGGACCCCGGTCCGGTCGTCAGTTTCGACGAGCCGGCGCGCCAACTCCTGGTTGGGGTCTTCATCCCGGCGGCCGAGCGAGCAGGCCAATTGATCCAACACGGACATGAGGTTCACTCCTTTCCGAAAAATCGTTTCAGCACCCGGCAGACCGCCAGCCCGACCCAGCGGCGCAACCGCTGCGCTTCCTTGCCCTTGCCGTAACGGGTATCCCACAAGCCGTCGGCCTCCTGGTTCTCCAGGAACCAGATCAGGCCGCGGGCGATATCGTCATCGTCCTTGTCGAAACCCAGCCGGGACAAACTGTCGAGCGTGGCGACCAGGCTGTGCCACCAGAATGGGAACTGCAATTTCAGCCAGTAATCCGCTCCCTTGCGGTCGTTGTATTTATCGGGCTGGAGGAGGCGGCTTTTCAGCAGGCGGGCGGCGGAGAGCGCCTCGGGGCGGGACCGGTAAACCGGATGCGCGGCGAAGGGACGCAGCGCCATGTCGGTGGCCAGGTGCGAGGAGGGCAGGGAACGGTCCGGGGGCAGGGCTGGGCCGCGCCAGAAGGCCTTCGTCTTCTGCTTCGCCGGGACAGCCTGCGCCGGGACGATCCAGCCGCCGTCCTCCTGGCGCATCGAAAGCAGCCAGTCCATCCCTTTGACGAGGCGCGGGTCGTCGGCGTACCCCGCCTTGACCAGCGGCGTCAGGATGGCGCCATGATAATACGGCATGTACTGGTTGACGAGGATGCCGCGGATGTCGCCCTCCTCCGTCTGGCAGGAGAAGAGATACTCTGCCGCCTTGCAGATGGCAGGGTGTGAGTCGTTCATTCCGTAGAGTTCCACCAGCCGCCGCAGGGTGCGGTATGTTTGGAGCAGGTCGTAGTTCGTGCCATCGGCCTGGTCGAAACTCTTGCCGGGGTAATGCCAGGAACCGTCCGCCTGCTGACGGTCGAGGAGTTCCTGCACCTCGGGTAAATCCCATAACTGCTCTACAGGTTCAGCCTGCCAGTCGAGCAGGGCGCGGCGGGCGAAGTAGTCCAGGGCGAGGTCGCCCCCGCCGAGCAGGGCCGGCAGGGGGTCAACAGGCAGGAGGTCCAGCCAGGGTTCGGTCATGCGGCGATTCCCTCATCCGTCAGGTTACTGTCATATTTCGCCGACTCGCAACCGTTGCCTGATGAGTACAAACGAGACAATAAAACCACCGAAACCCAGCGCACATCCAAGCACAGGCACATAGAACCAGAAGACGACGGCCATGATGAGATAGCTCAGTGCCATGAAAAGAACCAGCGGGAACAATGCTCGGTGTTTGATCACATACCCGAAGTTGTCATGCGCCAAGAGAAAGGTAATCAGACCGAAGAAGAATACGCCGTAGCCGTGAATGAGATTAAATCCCAGCCATGCTTTCCAAAGCGACGTTCTGTCCGTAATGAGGATAGTCGCGTCCATCATGGTTTGCTTCACTTGTGGGTCGACCGGCGTGAAGAGAAAGGGTCGGAACATATCCACAACGATTCCCAGCGCATGGGCGAAACCTAGTAGCAGGAAGACGAGCGCGCCGAACTCGAAAGCGCGTTTCGCTGCACTGATCTTGTTGCCTGTTTCGGTCATCGCAGTGCTCATCGTAGACCTCATACTCAAACCTTCTCCACGGGATGGCGCAGCACCGTCTTGAGTTTTTCGGGCGCGGCGCGCAGCGGGTTGCCCATGTAGATCTCGTGATGCTTGCCGCCCGGACCGATCGCCGAACCGACCAGGTCGCGCAGTCCGTTCTCCGCCATGAAGGCGCGCATTCGTTCGAGCGTGGCAGGTTCGGTAGCATAAGGACCGACGTGCATGGTCTGGACGCACAGGCCCTCGGCGAAGGCTTCCAGACGCAGGCGGGCAAAAGCAGGCAGATCACCCTTCTTTTTCCGGAGTTCCGCCAGCGCGTCTGCGAACATGCCGGGGGTAACTTGGTCGGGCTGCATGATCATCAGGGTGTACTTCCAGTTGCCCGGCTTCGTGATGTCGAAGACTCCATCCTCGATCCACCACAAACCTTCGGAGGCCATGACGGGATAGTCGAAGGGGTCCTGTTTGCGGAATTTGGCGGAGAATTTCAAGGTATAGGCCGCGCCGTAGAGCGCCATCATGTTCTCCTGGAAGAGCGGCGACTTGCCGGGCATTTCGTCAGGTTCGATGGCGCCGTCTATCATGACGAAGTTCATCGCCGGCACGTCCACCACCTCGATCTTTTTAGCCGGGGGGTGATAGAGATATTTCAAGTCCTTTTTCAAATCGAGGGTTTGCATGATTTTACTCCTTCTCTGCATTCGGATGTGGGTACCTGCGCGTCACACATTCAACCTCCTTTGGCCTTGAGTCCTTTTCGTATCTCTTTCCTGGCCCAGAGGTAATGACCGCTGGTGGCAGAAACAAAATACGTGCCCATCGTATTTTTCTGTGTCCACGCATACCGCCCTGCCGTAAATAATTCCTCATTGGACAAATCCTGAATCACACCCAATATCTCCCGGTGCGAGGCGTGGAATTCCTCCATCACCTTGTCCAGTGGTCTATCATGGTGTTTCTTATAGATCATCTGGTTGAGCTGAGGTGTCTGATTCCACTTGTATCCAGGCGCTGGCATCTCCGGGATATCCCCGCGGAGCCCAGCCCGATACCATTCTAGTACCATCTGCTCCCATTCGACCAGGTGAGCCAGCACGTCCTTCACCGACCACTCGCCCACCACGCCAGGCTCTACCATCTGCTCGGGCGTCAAGGCTTCCAGGATGGCTTCTAATGCTCCCCTCTCTTGGTCGATCGCGGTCAGCAAATCTGTCTTGCTTGTAGGTCGCGGCATTGTCCACCTCCATCAAGCAGGGTGCTGTTCCAGATCATTCGTTCGACTCCTCAGTCGCCCAATACACGCTCGACTGGCCACGCTGGACAACTGATCACTCTTCGATTACTTTAAATTTGTAAAAGATGAAACCCAGCAATGCGCCAAAGATGATCAGGCTAACGAAAGTATTGAACAGTTGGACCAGAATCAATGGGACTGGATAATCAATCACCATCCATTGATTGAACGCCTCTGGCACGGATCGAATAAAACCGATCAGCAATCCAAAAGACAAACCTTTGACCCATTTCTTTCCGGGGAGTGAGTTATACAGCAAGTTGTACAGGAATATCCAGAATGCCAGCATGAATATTCCGAAAATCATGGTCAGGAGTATCCAGTTCCCCAATCCGCCAATAAAATCGAATGATTTTATCGAGGGATACCCTGCGAACCTTTCGTTGATGCCCATGACGATCGGATTCATGTATAACAGGTTGCCGAGGATCATTTGGATGACGCACAGGACAATACTCCATAGGATGGCCTTTTTTACGTTCAGTCTTGTCTTCATTTATTTCATCTCCTTTTTCTCGTGGTGTGGGTTATCTTACGCTTGCATCATCAGCCTTGGACGGCTCATGACTGCTCAGCCATACCAGCGCTTGAGAATTCGGCAGCACAAAAACGTGATCCACGGCGAGGGGACTTTCTTATCGGTAAAATCCCGTCCCTTGTACTCCATGTACATCGAAGTGGGCTGGAAGCGTCCCTGCGCGTTCTGTGAACGCTCGATCCACTCGATGAGTTCTCGAACTAATATTTCATCATGTAAAAAGTCGAAACGCGTGAGAACATCGGCTAAATAGAGCGCGTTGTACCAGATGAACGGGTATTTCATCGTCCAAAACTTTCTCGAGCGCCCGAAGTAGTAGATCGTGTTCCCATAATCCCGATGAAACTTGAGTGTACTGTAAGCATTCCGGGCGTATTCTGTCTCCTTCAACGCCGGAATTAACGAAAAGACTTCCAAGGCTATTAGTCCTGCCATCGGGCACCCGATTTGGAGTTTCTTGAACTGGCTGTCCACAAAGAAAAAATGACAGAACCATCCTTGGGGCGTCGTCCAGCGTGACTGTAACGCTTCCACGGCCTGCATCACCAATTCGTTTCTATATCCCAGAGCCAATAAAGCATAGGTGATGATGGGTGAGTTGCATGGCGAGACCTCCCACACGTCCGCATATGGATCGGGTTTTACATACTTCTCACCTTTCTGTAGCCGCTTGGGAGGCGTTCCCCGTACTGCGAACATCTTGTCGAGGCGGTGGGTTACTGCCTCTGCGATGATTTCGCGCATGCCTTCTTCTTTGGCTGTCACACCAAAATCAGCCAGCATCCGTAACTTGAAATAGCTGAGAGCAGGATCGTTATTTCGTCCCGCCGCCTTAGGCAGCCAGTCGGTAGATTCCTTGAGCAGCCTTTGTACGAGAGAATCGCCCAGCATTTGCTGGCGCGCTTGCTGTACTTCAGAAAGCGAAGGGGCTTTCTCGACAATCTCAACCAATGTGCGATAGCGTGTCACGGCTGTAGACTCGAGCAGCCATGGCACAGGGTCGTCTTTCAATCGCCTTTTCCATTTCTCAGACACGGCTTGCTCCTTTTCGATCTATTCTCGGCGCGTTATTCAGGATACATCCCGGCAATCGCCAGGGCTGAAGCGCGTATGAGTTGACGCAATTCGGGCGGCTCCAGTACGGTCACCGCCGGGCCATGCGCCAGGACGCTGCTGGTGGCCCAGTTCAGGTCGGGTGCTGTCATGGTCGCGACCACCGAGCCGTCTGGCTGCTCCTCGAGCGCCTCGTAATAGGCGCGGTTGACGTGGGCGGTGTGGGCGACCTCGGGAGCGAAGTGTAGTTTTACCTTGACTTGCGGCCGGCCCTGGAAGTCGCGGTCCAGGAAAGCACGGGCATCGAAATCGGCAGGAATCTGAAAGGCGTCGCCCAGCAAAATCAATTCACGGATGCGATCCACCCGAAACGTGCGGACCTCGCGCCGGCTGTGGCAAAACCCGACCACGTACCACCAGCCCCAGCGCAAGGCCAGCGCGTACGGATCCAGGCGGCGCACACCAGGTCCGGGGGCCGAGGTGCTGGCGTAGATCATCTCCACTTGACGCAGTTCGCGGATGGCGCGGCGCAGTTTCTCCAGCATGGCCGTCTGTGCCTCCAAGTCGGCGCGATGCAGGCCGAGGGCCAGGAGCGAGCGGCGCGCCCAGGCCGCTTCGCTGCGCTGCTCTTCAGGCAGGAGCCGGTCCAGTTTTGCCAGCGCGCCTGTGGCAGCCTCCTGGTATAACTGTCCCCACATCTCGGTGACCAGGCTCGTCCCCAGCGTGACGGCTACCGCCTCCTCGAGCGTGAGCGCCAGTGGCGGCATCTTAAAACCGCGCACCAGCGAAAAGCCGCCATAGGGTCCGCGCTCGGCGTAGACGGGGATACCCATCTCGTCCAGCATCCCGAAGTAGCGGTGCAGGCTGCGGACCGAGATACCCAGTTCGTGCGCCAGGTCAGCCGCCTTTTGATTGGACTGGCGCTGGAGCAGCATGATGAGGGTGATGAGTCGGGTGGCTGTATTGGGCATTGTTTCTCTCCTTGGCAATCATGATGACGCCAAGTAACATGATTGTATATCCAGTATATGACAAATCCTGACATAATAAAACAAGTACTTCTAAGCTAGACTTTATCCATTCACGGCGTATAGAAAGCCGAGTTGCACAGGTAATTGAGTAGATCAGGTTGTAGTTTTCGGACATCCAATTGCTTTTGCGACAGTTGAAAATAGCGATGTTGCCACAATT
>JBFMCM010000129.1:0-7089 GCA_040754355.1 Chloroflexota bacterium
AGAGGTCGCAGTTATGCAAACCGTTAAAATGGTTGTCACAGGCCCGTTCGCGGCTGGCAAGACGGAGTTCATCCGTTCGGTCAGCGAAATTGACGTTGTCTCCACCGAGCGGAAGATCTCCGCGGGGTCCGAGAAAGCCGTCAAAGAAGCCACGACCGTTGCCATGGATTTTGGGCGCATCACCGTGGATGACGACCTGGTGCTGTACTTGTTCGGGACACCCGGCCAGAAACGCTTCGACTTCATGTGGGAAATTCTATCTGAGGGCATGTTGGGTTTTATCGTGATGGTGGACAGCACCCGCCCAGAGACCTTCCGCGAGGCGCGTTCCATCCTCGAGACCTTCCGCGCCTATGCCCCCACTCCCTACGTGGTCGCTGCCAACAAACAAGATTTGAAAGATGCCTGGGAGCCGGACGACATGCGCCACGCTTTGCGCCTCGACCCGAAGGTGAAGTTCCTTCCCTGCGTGGCCACCGATCGAGATTCAGTCAAAGCCACTTTACTGGAATTGCTCTACAGCATTCTCGCTGAAATGGAGAATGGAGAGAAGTAACCTCTCCATGTTACCTAAACTGCTGTGTCCTCAATTACCACTGACCAGGGTATAGTCCATTATGAAGTGTATGGACGAGGCCGTCCGGTCATTCTATTACACGGATGGCTGGGCTCTTGGGGACTCTGGCAGGAAACCATGGCGTACTTGGGGGCATTCTACCGAACCTATGCGCTGGATTTCTGGGGGTTTGGTGAGTCTGGGAGGAAACGCGAGACCTATGCCGTGCAGGATTTTGTCAGCCTGGTGGACCAGTTCATGGACCGCCTCGGCATCGTCCGCGCCCCGCTGGTCGGCCACAGCATGGGCGGGACGGTCAGCCTGTCGGTTGCCATTCAATACCCGCAGCGCGTCAGCAAAGTGGTGGTGGTCGGCTCGCCGATTGTCGGGTCCTCGCTGGCTTTCCCCCTGAAACTGGCCGGCCGCCGGCCGATTGCGGTTCTCCTGTTCAACATGATGTGGGCGTTTCGGCTGGGGATGCGCATTGCCACGCCGTTTATCAGCCGAGACTCGCGCTTCCCGGCCATGATGGACAAAGACCTCTCCCGCACCACGCTCGAATCCTTCCTGCTCAGCATTGCCTCCCTGCGCCGCACCGACTTGCGCCCCATGCTTTCACAGGTCAAAGTTCCGGCCATGGGCATGTATGGCGATAAAGACAATATCGTCCATCCCATGCAATGGCAGCCCATGCAGAACGGCATTCCCCACACGCAGGTGGAACGGTTTTCGAAGGCCGGGCATTTCATCATGCTCGATGACCCGGATGCCTTCATCCAAAAATTAAAATGCTTCCTTGATGAAGATAAAGCAACCGCATGACAGCCTCGCCTTCTTTTTACTATCCCAATCGAATGGGGAGGATTATGCTATTGGGAATGGAAGAAATCCTCGGCCACAACGGGGTCAACGCCGTCTTGAATCTGGCTGGCCTGCCGGATTACATTGACCATTATCCGCCTCACAACCAGGACCTGAAAATCCCCTTTATCCATCTCAGCGCGATTCAGGCTGCCCTCGAGAGCGTCTACGGACCTCGAGCCGGGCGCGGCCTGGCCCTGCGCGTCGGACGCGCCTGTTTCAAATACGGCCTGCGCGAATTCGGCCCCGAACTGGGGCTGACTGACCTGGCTTTTCGTCTTCTGCCCTTGTCCGCGCGCCTGCAGAATGGCAGCCAGGCATTTGCCTCCCTCTTCAACAACTTCACCGACCAGAAGGTGCGGCTGGAACACGACGAAAAGAACATTTATTGGATTATCGAACGCTGTCCTTTGTGCTGGGGGAGGCAGGCCGAGGGTCCGGTGTGCATGTTGGCAGTCGGACTCCTGGAAGAAGCGCTCTACTGGGTCTCCGCGGGAAAACAATTCCAGGTTGTAGAGAAAAGTTGCCTTGCGTGCGGCGATAGTGCGTGTACAATTGTTATAGACAAGACCCCGATGAGTTGATGCCATGCTTAAAGTCATCCTCCAGGCCCCCAGACATATTCCCCCCTTCAACGAACCCGCCCGCGACTTGCGTATCCAGAACAAACCGCTCTGGCTCAACCAGCGCGACCTGCTGGCTCCCTATGTAACTAAAGAAGTCGAACTCCCGCCGGGCGCACGCTTGCCCATCACCCGCGAACCCATGATCGTCTATCGTGATAATCTATATTTCGACAGGTACTATATTACCGAATTCATGCGCCAGGCCAGGAAGCAAAAGCGCGCCGTCCGCGCCGCGTTCGCCCTCACCGATGCCGCCTTCCGTGAACATGCCCTGCCGCTTTCTGTCTCTTACGCCCCGGCTGGCAATTTATACTATGCGGATTTGTGGTACTACCCCGAGGGTCCGGTGGCTTATGTGGAACCGCTGGTCATTGACATGCAGGCGCGCGAGATCGGCTATTACCACGTCCCGACCTACATGGCCGCCGAAAGCGGCGACCTCCTCTACCAGGTCCCGCTGCGCGCCATGCTGGCGATCGACTCTTGGACGCACATTTTCATCGCCGATGGTGTTTTTGGATTGTTTGCGCGCGGGGCGCGCTTCGAAGAGCGCCTGAAAAAAGACTTGGCCTTCAAGTTGGGCATCCTGGCAAAATCCATTTATGAAGGCCGGCAACTGCTCGAGTGCTCCGGGTTGGTCAAGGTCGGGAAGAATTGCGTCATTGACCCGACCGCCACCATCCACGGTCCCACCACCATCGGCGACAACGTCACCATCAACGCCGGCGCAGTCATCGAAAACTGCATCATTGGCAATAACGTAAACATTTCCCAGGATTGCCAGTTGATGCTCTCGGTGGTCGGCGACGGCACCTTCCTGCCCTTCCGCGCCTCCCTGTTCATGACCACGATTATGGAACATGGCATGGTGG
This sequence comes from Chloroflexota bacterium, assembly GCA_040754355.1. Lineage (GTDB taxonomy): Bacteria > Chloroflexota > Anaerolineae > Anaerolineales > Villigracilaceae > UBA877. Next base: position 2,916 of record JBFMCM010000129.1, read on the forward strand.
CGCAAAATACCTGCCTGCAAATGTGCGTCATCGGGCGCAACACCTTCATCGGCGCGGGCAACACGTTTACCGATTACAACCTGATCCCAACGCCCATACATGCCCTCGACGGCAGTGACAAACTCGCAATTGCCAACCGGCCGGTGCTGGGCGGTTGTGTCGGTCATAATTGCCGCATCGGGTCAGGCCTGGTCATCTTCCCGGCTCGTACCATCGAATCCGATGTGGTGTTATATGGGTCGAAAGATCGCCGCGTCATTGACCGCGATGTCCGTTACGAGGAATCCGATCATCATAAACTGAAGGATGCCAGTAAGCACCCGCGCCTCTACCCCCGGCGCGGCGAGTCGGACCTCGCGACCTGGTAGCGCCTGGACAATTTTGTGGACACCTTTGCCTTCATCATCCACCCCATTGACCCCAAGCGAGATGTCAGCCGGAAATACCCTCTCCTGGGCAAGGTCCTGACCGAACGGCAGATAGATTTCTTCTCCACGTTTTTCCCACCCGTTTACATCTCGGAGATTACCGGCATCACCTCCCAGGCCACCGGGAAGGAGGTGATGGGCTGGTTCATTGCCTGTCCCTATACCCCCCGGCGCATGTTGGAGTTGCCAGAACGGACAGTTTATCGTAAGATTATCGAAACCGGTCGCTTTGCGGAGCGACTCGGCGCGAACATCCTCGGCCTGGGAGCCTTCACTTCCGTCGTGGGCGATGCCGGGCTGACGGTTGCCAGCAGCCTCGACCTGCCCGTCACCACTGGCGACTCTTATACTGTATCCATCGCAGTGCAGGCCATCCGGGAAGCGGCGCGGGTGATGGACATCCCGCTCGAGAGCGCCACGGCCGCCGTGGTCGGCGCGACCGGCTCCATCGGACGGGTCTGCGCCGACTTGCTGGCGGATGACGTCCAGCGGCTGCTGCTGATAGGCCGCCGGGAAGAAAACCTGGCAGAACTGCGCGACAGGCTTCAGGCTCGCCCCGAGCGCAGTCGAGGGGTCCGCTCCCGCAGCGAACTGGTAACCAGCACCTCGCTGAGCGTCCTCGCGGAGGCAGATTTGATCCTGACCGTCACCAGCGCCGTCCAGGAAGTCATCCAGCCGGAATTTCTCCGGCCCGGGAGCGTCGTCTGCGATGTGGCACGTCCTCGTGACGTTTCTGCAATGGTGGCAGCAGTTAGAAATGATATATTAGTGATTGACGGCGGCATGGTGGATGTACCAGGCCCCGTTGATTTCCACTTTAACTTCGGCTTTCCACCAGGAAAGGCGTATGCCTGCATGGCCGAGACGATAGCCCTGGCGCTGGAAGGCCGGTTCGAGGATTACACCTTGGGTAAAGATATTTCCCGCCAACGTGTGGAAGAAATTACCTCGATCGCCGCCAAACACGGTTTCCGCTTGAGCGGTTTCCGCTCGTTCGAGCGCGAAGTGACTGAAGAGCAGATCGAATCTGTACGCAAGCGCGCCCGCCTGGCGCGCAGTAATTGAACGGGAGGCCCTATGGGAAAAGCACGCCTTTTGGTAGTCGAAGACGATAACGACATCTCGAACATGCTGAAGATTTATTTCAGCAGCCTGGGCTACGATGTGGACGTTGCGCCGCGCGGCTCGGAAGCGCTGGAGAAGACGCGCCAGGTGCTGCCCCACCTGATCGTGCTGGACATCATGCTGCCGGATATTGACGGGTATGAGGTCTGCCGCAACCTGCGGACCAGCACGCGTACCAGCCACATCCCGGTGATTTTCCTGACCCAGAAGGACGAGCGCAGCGATAAACTGCAAGGCCTGGAACTGGGCGCAGACGATTACATCACCAAGCCATTCGATATCGAAGAGTTGAAACTGCGCGTCCAGGGAGCCATTCGCCGCGCCGAGCGCGAAGCCCTCACCGACCCGCGTTCCGGCCTCCCGGCGGGGCGCTTGATCGAGGAGCAGTTGCGCACCACCATCCGGCAGAAGGGCTGGGCGTACATGGACATCCGCATCAATTATTTCGACCAGTTCAAGGATGTCTATGGTTTCGTTGCCGGGGATGATGTCCTGCGCTTTGCTGCCATGCTGATGAGCGAGGTGGTGGATGAAGTCAGTTCCGGCGGGGATTTCATCGGGCATGCCGGCGGCGATAATTTTGTCATCATAACCATAGAAGAAGCCGCGCCCGGTATGCGCACCCGCCTGAAGACACGTTTCGCCGAGGAAGTCCAGTCTCATTACAATTTCATTGACCGGCAGCAAGGCTTTATCACGGCGGCCAATGCCGAAGGTCAAATGGAAAAGACCCCGCTGATGAGCCTGTCGGTGGGGATCGTTACTCCCAGCCAACAGGCCTTTGCCGATATTCGCGAAATAACCGAACTCGCTGCCGACATGCGACGCCAGGATGCACCTGGAGTAGCCGCGAAAGCATAAAGGTTATGCCGTTCAATCCGGTCCTCCTGGGGATCCTGCTGCTCCTGATTGGGGCAATCTTCTTTGCCCTGCTTTGGGGTATGCTGCGTCTCATCCCCAGGCTGCGCGCCGGGCGGACGGTGCCCAGCGCGGCCTCCCAGCCGAAGGCAGGCGGGCCGGAGAATGCCGTCATCATTGTGCAGCTCGGAGGGCGCGTGGAATATGTCAACGCGGCGGCCCGGCAGTGGTTCAATCTGCGGGAGGGGGAACAGCCCAGCCTCGAGATGCTTTCCAACCGCATCCGTTCGAGCGAAGAATTCCTGAAGATTTGCGCGGCCGAAGGGCAGGCGCGTTTTTCGCTTAATGGCCGGCCTCTCGAATGCAAGTCCTACGCAGTCCCCGGCCCGGTACCTTCCCTCCTGGTTGCGATGAATCGCCCGGAGATCACCACCGGCGCGGGCATGAGCGAGGACGGTTCTCTCACCGCCCTCAAAATCCTGACCGATTTCGACCGGTCTATTTCCGTCAGTCTGGATTTCCCGGCCACCGTCCAGGCGATATTGGAAAATGTGGAACAACTGGTGCCGGTGGATGCCCTGGAAGTGAAACTGTGGGATGCGGAACAGGAGGGACTGACTTCGTATCGGTTCGTCACCGGACCGAGGTCCGGGCGGCGGCTCGAGAGGGGCCTCCTCCAGCCTCCAGCCGGTTACACCAGTTTCCTGGTCCAGAACCGCACGCCATTATATTTGCCCGACGCACGATCGCCGGGCGATGAGGCGCTCAAGCCTTTTGCTGAACAAACCGCTACCCGTTCCTTCGTCGGCCTGCCGCTCATGGTCAATCAGGACTTGGTTGGCACCCTGGAAGCCGCCTTGACCGGCGCGGAGGTCTATTCACCGGAAGATTTCGAAGTTCTGCAACTGGTCAGTGGTCCTGCGGCTGTGGCTCTGCGCAACGCCTCCCTGCTGGAGAAAGAACAGCGCCGGGCGGTGGAGTTGAGCGGCCTGGCTGAACTGGCGCGCGTACTCGGCCTGGCGCGTGATTCGAGCGACTTGTTCACCCACCTGGTGCAAAGCCTGGCCCCGCTTTTCGACGTGAAAACACTTGGCTTCCTGCTGTACAACGAGAACAAGCGTGCGCTCGAGGCGCAGGTGCCGTTCACCGGCATGCCGCCCCAGGTGGTCAATCTTTACCACGTCCCCCTGCCGGTCGGCAGCCCGGCGGAAGAACGCTTTCTGAAACAGGTAACTCTCACCACGCAAAATGCGATGGAGGACGAAGTCTGGCGGGAAATCGGTTTCCAGGATTATGCCCGCGCCGCCTCCTGGCGTGACAGCGCGCTGGTGCCGCTGGTCTCCTCTGGCCGCCCGTTGGGGTATTTGCAGATTGCCAACCATAACAACCCAGAGGCGGCCTTTTCGGCGGAAGAAATGCGTTTGTTGAACATCGTGGCCAACCAGACTGCCCCGATCATTGACAACGTGACCCTCGTCCATCAGGCGCGCCAGCGCACCCAGCGCGCGGAAACACTGCGCCGGATCGTCAGCCTGGCCGCCTCGTCCGCCACGCTGGATGAGGTCCTGCGCTACACCGTCCAGGAAATGGCCCGCCTGCTCCAGGCGGACCTGGGAGCCCTCTTCCTGCTGGATGAGTCGCGCGGCGTTTTACGCCTGCACGACGAATCGCTGTTCGGCCTCACACCGGATTCCGCCGACCCCCTCCGGCATTTGTTCGTGGATGAGACGCAGTTCCATTTTTCCGTAACAGGCAGCCGTCAT
>JBFMCM010000130.1:0-2714 GCA_040754355.1 Chloroflexota bacterium
GGTGCAGTGGACGCAAAGCGCCACTGCACTCCTTTTTCGTATCATTTTTTCTTTCTGGACTGAGAACCCGCTTTCGTTCAACCGACCGGCACGGCGCCTTCGGATTGGATCAGCGGGAGGTAAATGGCAAAGGTTGTCCCTTTGCCCTCCACAGAATCGACCTCGATGCGGCCCCCGTGGTGGGTCACGATCCAGTTGGCGATGGACAGCCCCAGGCCGAAGCCCCCGGCCAGGGCGCGCGAGCGGGACTTCTCAGCCCGGTAGAAACGCTCGAAGATGTGAGGCAGGTCTTCCTTCGAGATGCCGACGCCGGTATCCCGGACGATGATGCGGGCGTTGGCGCCCACCTTGGCCAGGCTGAGGAAGACCTCCCCGCCCTGAGGGGTGTACTTGATGGCATTCGAGACCAGGTTGATGAGCACCTGCTCCAGCCGGTCGCGGTCACCGTTGACCTGCACCTGGTCTATCTCGGTCACCTTCAGGCGGACGCGGTCGCGCGCCAGCACCCGCATTTCCTTGAAAACCTCCAGCAGGAGGGTATCCAGTTCGAGCGGGGCAAAATGGAGCGGCAATTTGCCCGATTCGGCCTGCGTCTCGAGCAGCAGGTTGCCAACGAGACGGGTCAGCCGGTCGGCTTCGTCCTCGATCCCAGCCAGCGACTCGTCGTCGGCGCGGCCCATCTTGCGCATCAGGTCCACGTTGCCCTTGATGACCGTCAGCGGGGTGCGCAGTTCGTGGCTCACATCGGCCAGGAAGCGCTGCTGGGAGGTGAAAATATGCTCCAGCCGTTCCAGGGTGGCATTGAAGGCCAGCACCAGCCGCCCCACTTCGTCGTTCTCCGGTCCGTGCAGGGGAATGCGCCACGAGAGGTCGTCGGCGCTGGAGATTTGCTGGGCAGTTTCGGTCACATCTGCCAGCGGAGAGAGGGCGCGGGCGATGGTCAGCCAGGAGGCCGCCGCGGCCAGCGCCATCGAAGCCAGGGCAGTCAGCAGGATAATCCGGATGAGGGTCGTGCGGGTCGCATCCACAATCCCGATGTTGTAGGCCGCCTGGAGCAGGCCAATGCGCCGTCCCCCGGCGAACAGCGGCACGGTCAGGACCCGCAGATGGATGGTCTCGATGTACGTATTGCTGAAGGTCTGCTGCCCGGCCTGGGCTGCGACAGGATCGAGCGGCTGGTCGAGGCTGCGCAAAGGCACGGAGGCATATTCGATATTCCCGCTTACATCCAGCACCTGGATATAGACGTTGGCCGTCAGGTCCATACGCGGCAGTTCGATGAGCACCAGTTCGCCGCCCACGTTCACACGGATGCGCGTGACCGCGTCCCGGGCGGTGTCGAGCAGGACGTTATCCACCTGGCTGACGAGCAGGATGTTGACCAGGACGAAGATCAACATCCCAAAGACGAGCAAAATCCCCCCGGTGAGCGCGGAATATAGGATTGTCAGGCGGAGACGCAGGGACATTTTGGTAGCCCGGCTACCACTTAGGGGTTCTCGCGCAGCACATACCCCACACTGCGGACGGTGTGAATGAGGCGCACTTCGTTCTCGGCTTCCAGTTTCTGGCGCAGGTAGCGAATGTAGACTTCCAGCACGTTACTCTCGCCGCCGAAATCGTAGCCCCAGACGCGGTCGAAGATGACCTCACGGGTCAGCACCTGGCGCGGGTGGCGCAGGAAGAGTTCGAGCAATTCGTATTCCTTGGCGGTCAGTTGCACCAGCCGCTCGCCGCGCGTCACCTGGCGGGAGGCCGAGTCCATCGTCAGGTCGGCGAATTTGTAGACCTGCTGGCGCTCGGTCTGGGTGCGGCGCAGCAGGGCGCGGATGCGCGCCAGCAGTTCGTCCAGGTTGAAAGGCTTGACGAGGTAATCATCCGCTCCGGCATCCAGACCCTGCACCCGGTCCTGGATGGTGTCTTTGGCGGTCAGCATCAGGATGGGCAGGCTGCCTCCCGTCCGCAGTCGGCGGCAGACCTCCAGCCCGTCCAGGCCCGGCAGCATCCAGTCCAGGATGACCAGGTCGGGGTGGTGGTCACGCGCCAGGTTCAGTCCCGTGCGGCCTTCGGTGGCGATGTCCACCACGTACCCTTCGTAAGCCAGGCCGCGCTGCAAAATTTTCAGGATGGCGGGGTCATCTTCGATGATCAGGATGCGCTCGTTCATAGACACCTCTTATGTAAAATATACCACAATTCTTTTGGTAGAATGGGAACATGCCTCTGGGAAAGCGTCTCTTCGACCTGATTGCTGCCAGCCTCGTGCTGCTGGTTTTCTCCCCCCTGCTGCTGGTACTCGCCCTGCTGGTCTGGGCGGCGCACGGGACCCCGGTCCTGTTCCGCCAGCAGAGGCCCGGCTACAAGGGTCGGCCTTTCCGCATCTACAAATTCCGCACGATGACCGACCGCCGCGCCTCGGACGGGACCCTGCTACCGGACGCCGAACGGCTGACGCGTCTGGGTCGTTTCCTGCGCGCCGCCAGCCTGGACGAGTTGCCCGAGTTCTTCAACGTCTTGCGCGGCGAGATGAGCCTGGTGGGGCCGCGTCCGCTGCTGATGCAGTACCTGGAGCGCTACTCGCCCGAGCAGATGCGCCGCCACGACGTGATTCCGGGCATCACCGGCTGGGCGCAGGTCAACGGGCGCAACGCCCTGACGTGGGACGAAAAATTCGCCCTCGATTTATGGTACGTGGACCATTGGTCGTTCTGGCT
>JBFMCM010000131.1:0-8071 GCA_040754355.1 Chloroflexota bacterium
GGCTGCATACGGCTGCGGTGGATGGTCGGTGTTGGCTGTCTCTGGGGTTGGAACAGGCGCCTCGAGACCGTAAACGGTGGAGGTGGAGGCCTGGATGAACTTTGGGATGCCGCGTAGGCGGCTCAGTTCGAGCAGGTTGAGGGTCCCGGTGACGTTCGTTTCGTAGAAAATCCAGGGATTCTTCAGGCTGGCGCGCACCCCGGCGCGCGCCGCCAGGTTGAAAACGGCGTCAAAAGTGGGAGTGACGAGTGACGGGTGACGGGTGACCGTTTCCCTGTCAGAAATGTCAGCACGTACAAACTCAAATCCCGGCAGCGCCTGCAACCTCCGCAGGCGGTACTCCTTGAGACGCACATCGTAGGCATCGTTCAGGTTGTCCACGCCGGTGACGGCATGTCCCTGTTCGAGCAGCATTTCGCTGAGCCGCGCCCCGATGAACCCGGCCACGCCGGTGACAAGATAAGAGGCCATTCTTATCCCTGCAATTCCGCTTTATTCGGCTGCATGTCTATAATCTCTTTCATCCCTTTCATTATGTGGTTCAGAACAAATTCAATTGCTTTGGTTCCTCGTGCACCTCTTCCTCCTGCACAGGTGCAGAGTTTTTCAATGCCGTCTGGGCTTGTTCCAGCAGTTTAGGCAGTTGGGCAAAATCTTTCTCGATAGCCGGCTTGAGGGACATCTGGTGCAGGGCGGCCGCCGGGTGGAACATGGCAATCACGAAGCGGTTGCCGACCCGCCGCATCTGCCCGTGGACGGCGCTGATCTTTGCGCCGGGCATGTATTTGGCCATCGAGTAACGCCCCAGGGTGATGATGATCTTCGGGCCGATGGCCGCGATCTGGCGCTCCAGGTATTCGTTGCAGGCCGCAAGTTCCTCGGGCAGCGGATCACGGTTGCCGGGCGGGCGGCATTTTACCACGTTCCCGATCCAGACCTGCTCGCGTTTCATCCCGGCCTGGGCAAGCAGTTCGTTCAGGAACTGCCCGGCCGCGCCGACGAACGGCCTTCCCTGTTCGTTTTCATGAAAGCCCGGCCCTTCGCCGATGAACATGATTTCTGAATTCGCCGGGCCTTCCCCGGGCACGGATAACTTCCGCGAGCGGTGCAAAACACATTTCTGGCAACTCGATACTTCAGCCGCGATCTGGGCTAAGGTTTCCTCTGCGGTCATATTCACTCCATTTCGTTACGCATCGGCAAATTTACCGTGCGAACGTCAAGGGTAAGTGTTTGCAATCCATCCAATGACATCAGGATGGCATCTTCATTGTTGTCTTTATAGTAGCGCGGCCGCACGCCATCCACGCTGAAACCATACTTCTTATACAACGCCTGCGCCTCAAGGTTCCCGGCGCGTACTTCCAAGAAAGCCCGTCTTGCACCCTCCTCACGCGCCGCCGCCAGCACGGTCAACAACAGCCGTTCACCAATGCCTTGCCGCCGGAAATCGGGATGGGTGGCAATTGTAGCGATGTGGGCTTCATCTACAATCAGCCACATCACCAGCATGGCAGCAATGCGTCCATCGGCCTCGGCCACCCAGCAGCGCGCCGCGGGATTTTCATTCACCTCGTGATTGAACGAGCGTTCAGGCCACGGCAGGCTGAATGATAGAAGGTCAATTTCGTGGACAGCCGGCACATCTTCCGGCCGCATGCGACGAAAGGTCACGTTCATGTTGGCGGACCTCCCGCCACGTGCAGGTAAATCGGGGCCAGCGAAGCCGGGAGATCGGTCAGACCAGCCTGCCAGCGCACCCAGGCAATCTCTGCCAGGACTCCCGGCCTGCGCAGGCACTGCGACGGGGAGGCCAGGCTGACATTCTTGAACCGGCGCCTCAGCAATTGGCGTTCGTCTGCGGTCAATTCACCGCAGATGATGGTGGGTTTGCGGATTTTGCGTTCCAGTTCCTCGGCAGTCATCATCACCGCGGGACCTACGGCCTGCCAGCCGTTTTCCGAACGGTGGTACCAGCCCACGGCCAGCCGTCCACGCCCGGCCTGCAGTACGGCAGCCAGCCGGCAATCCGCGGACGGGACGGAGGCAGCCGTCACGTCCAAAGTCCGGACGCCCACTAGCGGGATGCGGCGCGCCAGGGCAAGTCCCTTGGCAAAGGCCAGTCCCACCCGCAGACTGGTGAACGAACCGGGGCCGATGGCTACGCCCAGGGCTTGCACGTCGTCCATCGTTTTTCCGCAGCGGGTGAAAAGTCCAGCCAGCGCCGGGGCCAGTTCCTCGGTGTGGCGGGCGCGGCTCGTCCAGGTCAACTCTGCCATCACCTGCGCCCCGTCGTAAAGAGCCAGCCCCAGTTGAACGGTGGAGGTATCAATCGCCAGCAGCATCAGTCCGCTCCATAGATGGTACGCTGAAGCGTATCCAGGAGGGCTACGTAGCGCCTGCCTTTCGGCATGAAGCGCAAGGCGCGGTGTTCGTCGGATTCGTATTCGAGAAAAGTCCACAGACGCTCGGCCGGCAGGACGGCTTCCACCCGTTCCGGCCATTCCACGAAAAGCGGACCGGTAGCCAGCAGCGCGTCCAGGTCGAGTTCTTCGGCTTCGGCCAGGCTTTCGACGCGGTAGGCGTCGAAGTGGAAGAGTTGGCCGCCGCCGGCGCGGCGATAGGCGTTGACCAGCACGAAGGTCGGGCTGGAGACCTCGTCCAGCGCACCCCAGCCCTGGGCTGCACCCTGCACGAAGGTGGTCTTCCCCGCCCCGAGTTCACCCTGCAGGCAGACAAGATCACCTGGCTGGAGCAGCGCACCGAGGCGCATTCCCAGTCGGCGGGTCTGCTCGGGAGATTTGCTGAAGAATTCGAATGTGTGCGCGTCCAGGATGGGCATGGCGAGGGGATTATACTACGGGAGCTAGACGAGGTGTCTGCACCCCCCCGTATGTCTTATTTTCGCTTTACCTTTGAACAAATGATACAATCCTCTTGAGAACGCTAAAATTATATTGAGGAATAACCGAATGATGGAAACGGGCACCCCACATCCCACCCGTGCGACTGCTCACCGCCGCGCTTTCTTGCGGTTCGATCTTCTGCTTCTCTTGATAGCTACAATCATGATGCTCGCAAGAAATCTGCAATTCTATAAAAATTCGCTCAAATTCCTGGGGCTGTTTGCTGGTTGGCTTATCCTCTTGACAATCATGAATGCTCTGGCCTGGTCGAAAAAACACATGTGGTTGGACCAATGGCTCGAGCGTTTTGTCAGGTATTGCGGAAAACTATCTTGGTTGAACCTGCTGATTGCTGGTGCAATTGTTATTGGAACTTCAATTTTCTTCTATACACAAGGTAGCTATCAACTCCTTGTGAGCGGTTTTGAAACGCGCGTATTTTTGCTAGCAGTTGCATTTTCGGCTTGTACCTGGTTTCTGTACGCCTTTGATAAAAAATCCTTATGGAAATCTTTCAGCATAAGTGCATTGATGACTGGGGTGGTTTGGCAATTGCTCAATTATTTCCCTTTTCAACCAACTTATCACTTCGCTTTGGCGTGGTCTGAGACCAGTTGGTACTACTACGCCTCCTTTCTTTTCGCCAATAAGATCTATGGGATATCGACACTCTGGCCCTTTCTGGATATCGGAAAACCGTTCTTGCTCTCCGCAGCCTATTTGATTCCCAACACCCCTCTCTGGTTGATGAGGGTCTGGCAATTTGCCCTATGGGTTATTCCTGCCTCCCTTGTCGCCTGGTTATTCTACAAACGAGTAGGCTCCAAGAATGTTTCAGCAGCACTGATGATCCTATTCTTCTTCTCCTGGATGATGTTGGGGCCTGTGTATTTCCACCTTTCCCTGGCGGTTGCGATGATCCTGGGAGGCTTTGATCGAAATAAGGTTTGGAAATCCCTGTTTTGGCTCGGATTGGCGTCACTCTGGGCAGGCCTGTTGCGAATCAATTGGGTCCCGATGCCGGCCATCTTATGCCTGGCCCTGTATTTCCTGGAAACCCCATTCGACTCCACCCAAGGCCTTCTAAAATATCTACGAAAGCCGGTAATTTACGCTGCCTTCAGCCTGGCACTAAGCACGACCGTATTTATCGGGTACGCATTGCTTTCAGGCAGGTTGGATACACGTGTCGTGACCAAGTTCACGGCTACCTTCCTTTGGTACCGGATGTGGCCCAACGCGAATTTATTGTACGGGATCGTCCCCAGTGCACTCCTGGTTTCTGCTGTGCTGGTTGTGCTGATCTACCTGTCTTGGCGAGCACTGCGTTATCATGCCTGGCGGGGTGGATTGTTGTCTGCCATGCTGATGATTCTGTTTGCGGGCGGCGTCTATGCCAGTATGAAAATTGGTGGAGGCACAAATCTGCACAACCTGGATGCATATCTGGTATTCCTGATGGTCTGGGTTGGTTACGCGGTTACCAATCAGATTAAACCAGAACGTGCCGGGGTAAATTTCCATCCCCAGGAATCGCTGCTTGCCACCCTTTGCTTTATCCCGGTTGCCTGGTCGATGTTGGTTCTCCCGAATTTCCAGCTCAGGGATATCGAACAAGCCAACCTTGACCTGGAGCAGCTTTCCGAGGTTGTACAGGCCGCGGCCGTCCAGGGGGAACCAGTCCTTTTTATTGCGCAGCGGCACCTGCTTACCTTTGGCTTGATCCCGAACGTTCCCCTGGAAAAAGACTATGAATTGCTCGAACTTATGGAAATGGCCATGGCTGGGAACACAAAATATCTTGAGCGATTCCAGGCTGACCTCGAGACACATCGTTATGGTCTGATCGTCACCTATATCGAAAATACTGAGCTGCAGGACAGGTCCCACGGTTCAGCGGAGGAAAATAATGCCTGGGTGACTTATGTATTAACTCCCCTGCATATGTATTACCAAGGTATCCTGCAGTTTCCAGATAGTCGTATCGAAATATACGCCCCAATCCCGTGAACTATTCTGATGGATGGAGTAAGGAATTACAGAAATCGATGTCCAATGCGAGTCTTAATCGGACATTTATCCAGAGGGAATTCAGGCTGGAAGGAGATAAGTCCTAATCTCCATTGCAATGCCAAGAAGATCGCCTCAAGGCCTAGTTTAAGCCGCATCCAATTTGTATAACCAGAAGCCCCCGTTGGGCTAGAGGAGCGCTCGACAGGGATGGATAAAAGCCGCGCCCCGGAGATGCCCAACAGGGTCACCAGATGAGGCCGGGCGACCTGCCAGTGCAGGATGGTGTCAATGACTGATCGCCGCGCCACCCAGTAAGTGCCGGCATCCAAAGGAATTCCTGTCAGGAGACGTAATAATTTTTTGAAAATTCGGGAGGAGAGCAACCTTTGCCCGGATTGATATTTTCCCCTCCGACCAGCAAAAACAACGTCATAGCCGCTCTCAAGGCCTTTTATCAACATGGGCAGGGCCTCGGGAGGATCCTGTAGATCCGCATCCAAAGCGGTGACCTGATTGGCAGTGGCATGCGCCAACCCTACAAGTGACGTCTTATGCTGACCGATATTTTTAGAAAGTTCAATCACGGTAATCCGCTCATCTTTCGAGGCCAACTGCTCCAACACTGCCTGGGAATTCATCGGACAGGCATCATTGACGAAGATGAGTTCGAAAGATAAGCCGGAGGATTCTAATGTGGTGCACAGGCGCGCATATAAAGCCTCGATTGTCTCCACGTTTCGGAAGACTGGGATGACCACACTTATGTCGGGGGCAGCAAACACCATTGGGCTACTTCTTTGAGATAGAAACCTGGTCATCCTGCGCCGTTTTTCTCGGAAGTATGAAAACCCATCGAGGATTGATCGATATGTTGAACAAGTTCCCGCCAGCCCTCCTGGCGGGTTTCGGTGGGGAAAGCGCGGGCAACCTCGATCGCCTGTAATAAACGCGGTATCTCGATTTTTATATCGCGATTTTCGATATCACGATAAAAAGAACGGCGCAAGAAACTGAACTGGCAATCCAATTTCAATAACGCATTGATCAAGAGACGGCAAGGGATGGGTGTACCGAGGTCTGGCAATGTCAATCCCCCGAAACCGAAAGGCACCTGGAATTGCCCCCTGACCTGCTCAACAGTACCGTCGCTAACGGATATGAAGATATTATCCAAATCTCGCGAGATGGCCAAATCATTCAACCCGACATAAACACGCGAAAGGGGAAGTTGTGCAAGTTGGTGAGAACACTCGACCGCCTCGGATGTCTCCACCAGGATTCCCAGACCACATCGACCATGGATCATTTCCAGTGTCTGCAATACCTCCCGAGGCGTACGAACCATAGGTAGGAAAATTTCATCGGTCCCAGCGTTAACCGCGGCTTCGATTTCTCCTCTCGTCCAGGGACCAAAACTGTTGATCCGGCATAGCACCGCCTGGTCAGTGCTCTCCCTGACACGCCGCAAATCCTCGATTGTGTCCTGGTTTATCTGGGTATCAAAATTCACCTGGCGATTTTGCTTTCCTTTATTTTCCAGGTCAACAATAAACCCAAGCACCCCAGCGTGGGTTGCCTTCTTCACGATTTCAGTGTTGGTCGCAAACAACAGTAATTCAAACATGCCGTTGGAACCGCAGTCACAATCAAAGAAGTGCGATGAACTCTCTGGTAATTTAGGTCTGTCAATGTTGATAACCTATTTGGGCTTGTCCTTATTCGTCTCGGTAAGGATTGTCTTCACCCGCCGCGCCAGTTCCCGCCGGGTGAGCAGGATGCGGTGGCCGCAGCCTTTACATACCAGGCCGATGTCCGCGCCGAGGCGGGTGACCGTCCACTCGTAGGAGCCGCAGGGATGCGGTTTTCGCAGGCGGACGACATCGTTGAGTTGCAGGTCGGGAAGCATGCCGGGATTCTAACGCGAATGACCCAAATTGACGAAGGGGTTTGTCGTTCCGTGTATATTAAAAAGTTGTTAGTGGTCAGGTCTCGATACGGGCGTTGTGGTGGTTGAGTAGGCGTTCTTTGCCGTATCGAAACCCCGCAACACCCTACTCGACCAGCGATTTGCCAGAAACCCCAACAACCTTCGAGTGCTCCCGTCATTCCCCCGAAACGCGTCCTCAGCCTCTCCCCACCAATTTCATTTTCTCCTGGCGCGGCAGAGACTTGACCGCCTTCTCACGCCTCATGGCCGAGGGCTTGTCTGGCAATTCCTCCACGTACACCAGCCGGACCGGGAGCCTGCTTCTCGTATACCTTGCGCCCTTTCCACGATTATGCTGGCGGACGCGCCGCTCAGGGTCGGTCGTCCAGCCGGTATAGTAAGTGCCGTCGGAACATTCCAGGATGTAGCAGTAGTAGGCCATCTTATTCGATGTCGTCCGCTTGCTGGAGGGCTGCCAGCAGGAGATCGTCCGCGATAGACAAATCCTGATGACGGCGCACCAGGTCCACGGTCCGAGGAGAGGCGCCGGCAGCCGCGACCAGGTCCGCGCCCCAGGCAGGGTGGCGGATGGCGACCATGAACGGGCGCCGCAGGCCGCGCGGTTCCCCGTCTCCCCAGCCTTCGACCGCCTGCGGGAAGAAATGTTTTCCCAGGACGATCAGCACCCGCTCCCAGATGGAAAGCGGCGAGAGCGACTTTCCCACATCGTGCAGCAGGGCAGCCGCCAGTAGGTCGGGGTCGGTTTGACCGGAGTCCTGCAAGCGTTCCAGCACGGACAGGGAATGGGCCTGCTCGGCAAGCGTCATGCGGCGGAAGATGGTAATCAGGGCGGGGGAAAGATAAGGGGAAAGCGCTTTGTCTGGAACGCGAGGCCAGGGGCCCAAAAACGCCAGCCGGAACTGGCGGAAGCGGTAGGCGAGGCGGGCGAGCGGGCTCATTCCGGGGCGGAGTATAACATGTGATAGAATCGCGAGAGCCGGGGACGCCGACCCCGGCTCTCTTGAAAGGAGGAGAAGAGAAATCGCCTTATGTGCCTATCTTAACATAGTGCTGTCGAGAGTGCTTGACGCTTGCCCTACGCTTCCCCTACGCCTGTCTGACATGTTTGTAAGGCGTTTTTAATGTAATTATCCTGAATTTTAAAGAAATTGGGGGGTGTGGGGGGGGGGGGGGGGGGGCGCCCCAACCACCCCCACAACCAAAC
>JBFMCM010000132.1:0-5853 GCA_040754355.1 Chloroflexota bacterium
GGCTGGAGATGAACGAACAGGAGCGGGACTTCGAGCGAGCCGATGTGGTTTGTGACCAGGATGAGAGGTCCGCGCACCGGAACCTTTGGGAAGTCACGTTTGTCAATCCGGCAAAGGATGTTCGTACCCAGCCAGATGAGGACATTCGTGAACCAGCGGGCCAGAGACTTCATGCCGGTTTCTGGGTGATGAATTCGATCTGGGAGGGGAGCAGTTCGATATCCAGTGCCTTGCCCTCATAGCAAACCGTCTCGCCGTCACAATGGACCGGCAGGCTGCCCTCGATTGCAGTCACCTTCACCTTGCGAGCCTGGGCCATGCTGACTTCTTTTTGCGTGGCCTGGGTGCCCTTCATGAAATAAGGGATCAGGCCGAAGATGCGCAATTGGCTGGCCGAGCGCGCCAGGCACAGGTCGAAGATGCCGTCGCTGGGGTTTCCGTTCGGGGCAAAGAAGAAACCGCCGCCCATGCGCCGCCCGTTCATGATGGAAATCATCAGTGGGGAGATGTCCATGGTCGTGTCGTCGTACTGAAGTTTGACCGCCGGGGCCTTGTAGTAGATGAAAATCGTTTCGATGGCCGCGATGAGATAAAGCAAAAGACCGCGCAGCCAACGGATCCTGGCAGCCACGAAACCGGCGGCAGCGTCGAAGCCGACCCCGACGCCGTTGCCGAAATAGCGGCCCGCGGGATAGTCGCCGCCCCGCACGACGCCCACGTCCATGCGGCGGCGGTAGTTTTCAGCCAGCACCTTGCAGCCCTCGTCTATCCCGGCAGGGATGCCCATGCCGAAAGCAAAATCGTTGCCTGTGCCGACAGCAATTTGCCCCATGGCGGTCCTATCGAACCCGGCCAGCCTGGCGCGCATCAGGCCGTTCAAGACCTCGTTGGCGGTGCCGTCGCCGCTGGCCACGACCACCGCGTCATACCCATCCCGCGCACCCTGCTCGGCCAGGTCGGCCGCGTGCCAGGGACGCTCGGTGAGGGCGAGTTGATAATCAATCTTATATTGTTTGAGTTTTTGTTCGAGTTCGGGAAGCGCGCGCCCGGCAAATCCGCGCCCGGAAACCGGGTTGACGATGAGAAGGATGCTGGACATGGGAAGTCTCCTCTTGGCAGAATAGTCGTATTTTACATGAGAACTGCCAGTAAAGGACAGTGTTTCTGATAAAATAACCGGCGTCATGCTCATTTTCCTGCCGGTCCTATTCCTTTCCCTGGACGCGCTGGCGCTGTTGCTCCTGCGTTCCTTCCGGCCGAACTTCAAATATCCGTGGCTGGTTGCACTAAGCGGGGCGATTCTGGCTCTGGCGGGTACCCTGCTCTGGCAGGTGCGCTTCCCGGCCTCCGCTTCCCTGCCTGCCTGGCAGCCGCTGGCCGTCTTCGACTACATTCCCACCTGGCTGGCAGACGGCGTTTCATGGCCGTATGCGCTCTCCCTGACAGTCCTGGCGGCAGCCATCATCCTGACCTCCGTCGTCCGCAACGAGAACGACCCGATGCCGTGGGCCGGCACCTTGCTCCTGACCGCCCTGGGCATCCTGGCCGTCTCGGCGGGCGATCCCCTGACCCTCGTCCTGGCCTGGACGGCGATTGACCTGGCCGAACTCGTCACCATGCTGCGCTCGACCGAGGGAGAAAGCCAAAGCCGGTCAGTTGTCGTTGCCTTTGCCATTCGACTGATCGGGACCGGGTTCGTCATCTGGGCCAGGGCAGTCAGCGCGGCGACGAGCATGCCGATGACTTTCGACCTGATTGCCCCCGGCGCAGGGATTTATATGTTATTTGCTGCCGGGCTTCGGTTGGGCGTTTTACCCCTGCACCTGCCCTATCGGAAGGAGAATGTCGTCCGGCGCGGCTTCGGGACCAGCCTGCGGCTTGTCTCGGCGGCGGCCAGCCTGGCGCTGCTGGCGCGCATCCCGAGCGGAGCATTGGATTCTCCCTGGACCCCGTTCCTGCTGGCGCTGACCCTTCTACCGGCCACCTACGCCGGGTGGATGTGGCTGCGAGCCTCCGACGAGATCCTGGGCCGTCCATTCTGGGTGCTGGGCATGGCTTCACTGGCGGTGGCCTCCACCCTGCGCGCCAGTCCCGCCGGGAGCATCGGCTGGGGCGTGGCGCTCATCCTGTGCGGCGGGTTGATCTTCCTCTACACGGCGCGCCAGCGCAGCGTGCTGTGGCTGCCCCTGCTCGGCTTGTGGGGACTTTCCTCCCTGCCATTCTCCCCGTCCGCAGCCGCGTGGCTGACCGGGAACGGGACTTCGTGGCTGTTCCTGCTCCCCTTCCTGCCGGCGCAGGCCTTGCTGGCAGCCGGTTTCATCCGCCATGCGTTGCATCCCGGGGAAACCAGCCTCGAGTCACAGGCGCGCTGGGTCAGGGTGTTGTACCCGGCCGGTTTGTTTTTGCTGGCAGGTTTCCTGGTCCTGCTCGGCTTGTGGGGCTGGGAGGGTGCACAGACATTCGGCGTTTGGTGGGTCATTCTTCCAGTCGTCTTGCTGACACTGGGATCAGTCTTCATCTCGACGAAAGTTTTCATCCACACGGCAGGCACGGTCAGCCGCTGGGGTGACATCCTGCGCCTGGACCTGCTCTATAAATTCATCAATTCGGTCGTGCGTTTCCTGGAGGGCTTGACCCGACTCGTGACTGCCAATCTGGAAGGCGAGGGCGGGATTTTCTGGTCCATCCTGCTGCTGGTGCTATTCATATCCCTCATCTCGGTGGGAGGCGGCAAGTGAATTTTCTGGACTGGGCAGCCTTCGTGGTAACGATGGCCGGTGCCAGCGGGATGCTGCTGCGCCGGGACTGGCGTTGGAGCATCGCTCTCCTGGCTGCCGCGTACCTGGGCGTCTTCTGGCTGGTGCAAAGTCCCTGGAGTATTTCACTGGCGGCTGTCAAACTGGTCACCGGCTGGATGGTCTGCGCCGCGCTGGCTATCGCCCACCGAAACGCCGAAGAAGAGGCGGGCGACGAAACCGCCTGGCCGCAGGGACAGTTGTTCCGCCTGGCAGTCATCGGCCTGGTCTTGACTGTGACATTTGCCGGCGGCATCGGGCTGGCGTCCTGGCTGGGAATGTCCCTGCCGGCTGCCTGGGGCGGGCTGATGCTCATCAGCATGGGGCTGCTCCACTTGGGGGTTACCGGCCAATCCTTCCGGGTAGTCCTTGGCCTGCTCACTGCGCTGGCCGGCTTCGAGGTCATCTACGCGGCGGTGGAGAGTTCGGCATTGGTGGCGGGTTTGCTGGCTCTGGTCAACCTGGGCCTGGCGATGGTGGGGGCCTATTTCCTGCCTCGCCAGCCTGAAAGGGAACAGCCATGAGCGCCCCGGCTGTGTGGGTTTTCTTCCCGATTGCCCTGGGCGGCCTGCTGATTCTGCTGCGGAACCAGAGGTTGATCACCCTTCTGGCCGGGATGGCCTGCGTCCTGCTTGCCCTGACCGCCTTGCTCCTCCCCATTGACACGTCGCACACGATCGGCAGCCTGACCTTCCGCCTCAATCCATCCTTCGAAATGCTTGGCCGCCGCCTGACTCTGGCGGATCACGACCGGGCCTGGCTGGCCCTGCTCTATGGCGCCTCGGCATTCTGGTTCCTGGCGGCTTCGTCCATCCAAATCGCCCGGCGGCTCATCCCACTCGGGCTGGTAATCACCGGCCTGCTGGTCGCCGCCCTGGCGGTCGAACCATTCCTGTATGCCGCCCTGCTCATCGAGACCGCCGTCCTGCTCGCCGTCCCCCTCCTCTCCCCGCCGGATAGGAAACCAGGCAAAGGTGTTTTGCGCTTCCTTATCTACCAAACCCTGGCCATGCCATTCATCCTGTTTTCGGGCTGGCTGTTATCGGGAATCGAAGCCAATCCCGGCGACCTGGCGCTGGTGGCGCGCGCAGCCGCCCTGCTCGGCCTGGGTTTCGCCCTCTTGCTGGCAATCTTCCCTTTCTACACCTGGATCCCGCTCCTGGCCGAGGAAGTCCATCCCTACGTGGCCGGCTTTCTCCTGTGGATCTTCCCCACCGTCACCATGTTCTTCGGGCTGGGCTTCCTGGACCGGTATGCCTGGCTGCGCGACTCCGCCGCCCTTCCCACCATCCTGACCATGGTGGGTGTGTTGATGGTCGTCAGCGGCGGATTGCTGGCATTTTTCCAGCGTCATCTCGGCCGCATGATGGGTTATGCTGTCATGTTGGAGTCCGGCTTTTCGCTGCTTGGCCTGGGGCTGGGCGGAAGTTATGGGCTGCATACCTTTCTGCTGCTCTTCACCCCGCGCCTGATCGGCCTGGCGCTCTGGGCCTTGGCTCTCTCGAATCTAAAGGAACATGACGCCAACCTGACCTTGGATGGAGTGAAAGGGGCCGGCCGTATCTGGTCATTCTCTTCGACCAGCGTGGTTCTGGCAAGCCTGTCTCTGGCGGGCGCGCCCATGCTGGCCTCCTTCCCGGCCCACCAGGCCATCTGGGAGGGCTTGGCGCGCCAATCATTGACGCTCACCCCTTGGGTCTTCCTCGGCAGCCTGGGACTGACCATCAGCGCCATCCGGGTCCTGGCCTCTTTGGTGAGCGCCCCGGATGGTTCGCCCTGGGGGGCACGGGAGACGCGGTCTCAACGCGTGCTGCTCCTCCTCGGCTGGTTGTGTCTCTTCCTGCTCGGTATCCTGCCCTCGTGGGTTGCCGCGTTCTGGGCAAGACTCCCCGCCCTGTTCGAACATCTCGGACAATAGCCCCTTTTTGGCGTGCTATAATCAACTCCATCATCCCCCCAGATAAATTCGGAGGCTCTCCCGATGGAATTCGAACAACTCATCAAACGCCTGGACTGGCTGGAAGAAGAACGCCGCAAGGACAAGACCACCATCGCCACGCTGGAAGAACGCGTCAACGGTCTGGAGGGGGACCTGAAAACCGCCAATAAAAAAATCAAAGACCTCCACATTACAATGAACAAAGTCGGCGCCTCACCGGCGCGGCTGGACCAAATGGAAACCGCCCTGGCGCAGCAGCAGGGGGAACTTTCCAAATACGCCGATTCCCTGGAGAAGTGGAAGGCAGCCCAGAAAGAGGTGGACAAGCGTTATCAACTGCAATTCGAAGGCGTGGACAAGTCCATGGCCGAGGCGCGCAGACTCAAGAATACGGTCGCGGAAATAAAACGCGAACTCAAAGCCCGCGCCGACGACGAAACGCGCCGTACCCAGTTTATGACCGACTGGGAAGCGCGCATGCAAGAAATGGTAAAAACCTTCGAGGAAGTCCAACGAGCCCAGCGCGTGATGGAAGAGAGCCGCAAGCAGGAGACCAAGCGGGCGGCCGACCTGCAAGGCGACCTCTCTGCCGCCCGCAAGCGCCTGGATGAAATGCGGGACAAGCACGAACTTTTCGCCGACCACTTGCGCCGCCTGGAAACCCGCCTCAACGAACTCCTCGCCAGCGAGTCCGAACGGCGTCAGGACCAGGTCAACTTCATCGAGACCCAGTCCAGGGTCCAGGTCGAGCGCGACCGCGCCTGGAAGGACTGGGAAAGCAGCCTGGATTCGTTCCACAAGAACGCCGAGACGCTGGAACGCCGTCTCCAGGAGTGGGAGGTCGCCCAGCGCGCCGTCAAGCGCGCCCAGGAAACCTACGACGACATCGTCCAGAAGTTCGAGCGGCGCATCAACGAAATCTCCGAAATGCAGCGCCTGGCTGAAGACCGCTTCCGCCAGGAGTGGGTCACCTTCAAGGCCGACGACCAGAAACGCTGGACCAGTTACAACCTCTCCCAGGAGGAAGTACGCAAGGATTTCCGCATGGAATTGGGCAAACTCCAGGAAGGCATCACTCACCTCGAAGACAAAACCCAGGCCCAGCAGGACATGATCGAA
>JBFMCM010000133.1:0-2982 GCA_040754355.1 Chloroflexota bacterium
AACCGATTTTCTCTACGAATGGTCCGCTTGAGCCGGTGAACCACATGTGGAAAACACGCCCATCGAAATAGACGCTCGGCTCATAGATCGCCTCGGAACTCCATTCACCGGCGTCACCTTTTTCAATAACGGCATCAGGATACAAGGTCCAAGTGATGCCATCCGGTGACGTCGCCAGGCGGATGCCTTCGCTGCTGAACCACATCATATATTCTTCACCAACCTTGATGACAGCCGGGTAATAGGCCGCCGTATCCGGGCCAAGATCGAGCACAGGATTGCCTTCATATTTCGTCCAGGCGATTCCATCCGGCGAGGTGGCATAATTGATGGTCATCCGTCCGTGTTCGTCCATGCCGTTGTACCACATCTTGAACAGACCATCCTCGACGATCACCATGGGAGCCAGCAAGGTATAACCGTCATGACTGCCAACCGGCCCAAGGTCAATCACCGGATCGCCGCCGGTCACCCAGTCCACTCCATTGCTCGAGGTTGCCAGGAAAATACGCTGACCGGTGCGCCCGTCCAAAGTGGTGCCGACCGTGTAATAGACGAAATATTCCTCTGCATGGATCACGCCGCCGTGCCAGAGCATGCCGAAATCGCTGCCCTCCAGGCCGATGATCGGATTGCCGGGCGCTTCCATCCAATTGATCCCGTCTGATGAATGCGCCAATCCCAGTGCATAGCCAAAGAATGGAGAAACCTTGCTGTCGCCGCCGAGTGTACCGTCCTGCCCGACAAAGATCATGTCGAAGCCAAGGTCAGTTTTGAACACGCGCGGCTCCCCCACTAACGCGCTGTTCCACGCGCCCGCCGCGCCGACATCCATCACCGGACTTTGGTGTACGGTCCAATGAATACCGTCACCAGACGGTTCAGGGGTAAGGCTGGGTGTGAGCGTGGTTGCAGCAAGTGGTGGATTTGTTGGAGACACGCCCGACGGGCTGCAGGCAGTGAACAGAAGGAACAGCGTGAGGGTCAAGTATCTCCTGTACATTTTTTCTCCTTTGGTTGATAAAACCGACCAATATTGTCTTATTGCGTAGTATATCATGGATTGAAAGCCGGAAAACAAGGCAATCGCAGTAAAATAGGCCCATGCTCGAGATCAACGATCACCTCCAGGGCATCCTGACCACCCTGCCCGCCAAGCCCGGCTGTTACCTGATGAAAAACGCCGAGGGGAAGATCATCTATGTCGGCAAGGCCATCAGCCTGAAGAACCGCGTCCGCTCGTATTTCCACGCCGACGCCAGCCACGATAACAAGACCCGGCGCCTGGTGCGCGAAATAACCGACATCGAGTGGATCGTGGTCGGCTCGGAACTCGAGGCGCTCATCCTCGAGATGAACCTCATCAAGAAGCACCGCCCCAAGTACAACGTCCGCATGAAGGACGACAAGCGCTACCCGTACATCAAAATCCACTGGCAGGAAGACTTCCCGAAAGTGACCGTCACCCGGCTGATGCAGGAGGACGGGGCGCGTTACTTCGGACCCTACACTTCCGCCTGGGCCGTCTACCAGACCCTGGACGTGCTGCGGCGCGTCTTCCCGTACCTGACCTGCGACCGGATCATCACCGGCACGGACCCGCGTGCCTGCCTCTACTACGACATCAAACTCTGCCTCGGTCCGTGCATCGGGGCGGCCAGCCGGGAACAGTACCGCCAGATGATCAGCGACTTGCAGGAGTTCCTCAACGGGCACTCCGAACCTATCCTGGCGCGCGTACAGCAGGAAATGGAAAAAGCAGCCGAGGAACTCAACTTCGAGCGCGCCGCGGCCCTGCGCGACAAGGTCAAAGCCCTGCAAAACATCATCGAGCGGCAGAAGGTGATCTTTGCCGCCGATTACAAAGACTCGGATGTGCTTGCCCTGGCGCGCGCCGACAACGAGGCTTGCGTGCAAATCTTCTTCATCCGCGGCGGTAAACTCATCGGGCGGGAATATTTCGTGCTCGAAGGCACCGAGGACACTGCCGACTCCGAAGTGATGGCGCAATTCGTCCAGCAGTTCTATTCCGAGGCGGCCAACCTCCCCCAGCAAGTCATGCTGCCGGAGGAGATCGAGGAAGCACGCATCATCCAGGAATGGATGCGCTCGCGGCGCGGCGGTGAGAAAGTGGAAATCTTCGTCCCGAAGGAGGGCCAGCCGCAGGAACTGGTCCAGATGGCGGCCGAGAACGCCTCCGAGACCCTCTCCGCCCTGCGGACGCAGTGGCAGGCCGACACCCACCGCCAGGAACAGGCGCTGGCCGAACTCCAGTCCGCGCTGCAACTGCCCGGGCCTCCCAACCGGGTGGAGTGCTACGACATCTCCCACACCCAGGGCGTGGCCACGGTCGGCAGCATGGTGGTCTTCACCCAGGGCGTGCCGGATAAGAAACTCTACCGGCGCTTCAACATCGAGACTGTTTCCGGCGCGCCGGACGATTTCGCCTCGATGGAGGAAGTGCTGACGCGCCGCTTCCGGCGCTGGCAGGCGGCCCAAACGGCGGAGTCTGGCCCCGGGTCCAAACCGGACGAATCGTTTACCTTCCTCCCCGACCTGCTTATCGTGGACGGCGGGAAAGGTCAACTCGGCCGCGCCGTGGAGGTCCTGGAGAAATTCGAGTTGACAGGGAAAGTTCCTGTAGTAGGGCTGGCGAAGCAGGAGGAGGAGATTTTCTTCCCGCACAAGGCGGACTCGCTGATGCTGCCGCGCCATTCGCAGGGCTTGTACCTCATCCAGCGCATCCGCGACGAGGCGCATCGTTTTGCCATCACGTCGCACCGGGCACGGCGTTCGAAACAAGGTATGGCCTCGGCGCTGGATTCGATCCCCGGAATCGGCCCGGCCAAGCGAAAAGCCCTCTTGAAACATTTCGGTTCTGTGGATAAGATACGGTCTGCTACAATGGAAGAATTGATGGCCGTGAAAGGCGTCACGGCGGATGTGGCCGAGAGCATCAAGGCCAGTTTGGAATAGGAGTCA
>JBFMCM010000134.1:0-2501 GCA_040754355.1 Chloroflexota bacterium
AGCCCTCCGGCGCTTGTGTTGCCGTTTTTCATAATATTTCCATTGTCCCTGCACGTCAGTGTTCCACTCCAATTCAGGGTTGGTCTCGATGTACTTGATGCCCATCTTGATAAACAGCCGGTGGACCTGGTCCATCAGGATGGCATTGACGCCTTTACCCTGGTATTCCCCTTTGACGGCAACCAGATACAGGTCTGCGCGGACGTTCTTGCGTAAAGCGCGCAACAGGTGCAGAAACCCAAACGGGAAGGGCCGTCCCTGGGCTTTTTGGAGGGCCCGCGAGAGCGACGGCATGATGATGCCAAAAGCCACCATCTGTCCCTGCTCATCGAGCACTACTGGGACGAATTTGGGCGAGATAAGACCCAGATATTGCTTGATAGCGTGTTCGATTTGCGCCTTAGTCAGAGGGACGGCGCTGTAGAGATTGCGGTATTCCTCGTTGTAAAGTTTGAACAGTTCGCGGGCGTAGGGGATGAGTTCTTTCTTGTTCTTTGCTTCCAGAAGGTGCAATTTGTAGCGCCGCTGGGAAAGGTCGGCGATGCGGGCGATCGTCTCATTCGGCTTGGGGGTCACGGCAATTTCGTATTCCACCCAATCTGTATCCTTGCGGTAGCCCAGCCGTTCCAGGTGTTGCGGATAATAAGGGAAGTTATAAATGGTTGCCATGGTTGCAAGTTCGTCGAAACCCTCGACCAACATCCCGGCGTGATCCATATTGGTAAAACCGAGCGGCCCGTGGACAGCCTCCATGCCTTTTTCCCGCGCCCAGGCTTCCACCGCGCCCAGCAGGGCAGCAGATACCTCGGGGTCGTCAACGAAGTCAATCCAACCGAAACGCATATATTTCTGCCCCCACTTCTCGATGTGACGGTGGTTGAGGATGGCGGCGATACGCCCGGCGATTTTCCCATCCCGATAGGCTAACCAGAAGCGCGCCTCGCAGTATTCGTAGGCGGGATTTTTATCGCGCCGGAGGGTGTTCAGTTCGTCGCCGCTCAATGGAGGAACCCAGAAAGGGTTCCCGCGATAAAGCGCGAAGGGAAATTGGACAAAGGTTTTCAGGTCTCTCTCGCTGAGGACTTCTTCAATTTGAATTGCCATGGCGATTCCTTTGCGTAGATTCTACAAATTCAGAAAACTACGGATCAGACTCTCGATCTCCTCGATTTGAACTCGCCCCACCTCGAACCAATGGATGGACGGGTCGTCCAGTTTGAACCAATTGGCCTGCCGGCGGACGAAGACGCGCGTCGCCCGGCGCATCTGCATCTTGGCTTCCTCGACCGTCAGCCTGCCTTGCAAGACACCCACACATTCGCGATAACCGATGGAGGTCATTGCGGGAAGATCGAGGGAGATACCTGAATTGAGCAGCCCTTGAACCTCCTCCCGCAAACCAGCCGCGAACATGGACTCGATGCGCGCATCCACGCGGGCGTACAACTCCGGTCGGGGACGCGTCAGCCCAATCGTCAGCAGGCGGTAGGGACCCTCGGCCTGCCCGCGCTGATCGGAGAATTTCCGCCCCGTCAGGCGGATAACTTCCAGCGCCCGGATCGTCCGGCGGACGTTGCGCGGGTCTATCCTTTTTGCGGAGGCCGGGTCGAACTGTTGGAGTTCTTCGTATAGTCGTTGATAACCCTCATATTTGGCACGCGACTCCAGATCGGCGCGCAAGGACATGTCTGGTGCGGCGGCGGGAGGTGTCCAGCCGCGCGTGACAGCGTGGATGTATTGTCCCGTGCCGCCGACCAGGAACGGGGTCCGGCCGCGGGCGTGGATGTCGGCGATGGCTTCTGACGCCGCGCGCTGGAACAGGGACAGGCTCCAGGTTTCGCGCGGATCGGCTACATCAATCAGGTGATGATGTATGCGGGAACGTTGCTCCGGCGTCGGTTTGGCTGTACCGATGTCCATTCCCCGGTAGAAAAGGCGCGAGTCGGCCGAGACGATTTCTCCGTCCAGCCGTTCGGCAAGTTGGATCGAAATTTCGGTCTTGCCGACAGCGGTGGGACCGACGACGATGACTAGAGACGTTTGACTTTCTACTTTCGACATGTTACCCAATCACATTCTCGAAGTGTTCGATCTCCGGCGGCGACCCGGTGCGGCGTGTGATGGCGATGATATCGAATTGCCAGGTCTCGGGACAGTCGGGATGTTGCTCGAAGTAAGCCTCAGCGGCCATCAACATGTGGGCCTGCTTGCGCGGCGTGACAGCCTCCTCCGGGAAGCCGAAAGCATTGGATGAACGCATCTTGACCTCGACGAAAAACAAAGCCTCGTCTTTCTGCGCCACGATGTCCAATTCTCCGTGCCGGGTGCGGAGGTTGCGCGCCAGGATGGTGTAGCCCTGGCGTTGGAGGTGGCGGACAGCGGTTTCTTCGCCCCAGCGTCCGAGCGTTTGCTTGTGGCTGGTCATGAGCGGAATCTTTCGAGCAAACTGCTGAAACGATACTGGAGACCCCGCCGCCGATGGTGTCCGTCGAAGACGAGAT
>JBFMCM010000135.1:0-3694 GCA_040754355.1 Chloroflexota bacterium
TTCGACCTCCTGACCCAAATCATGCTGGATGCCGCCCTGGTTGCCGGCGCGCCGACCGTCAGCGCGGACGGGCGCATCCCGCCCGTCCCGGCGCTGGGGACGCACGACCCGAAGCGCATCGAGTTTGGTAAGAATTATGCCGCC
Source organism: Chloroflexota bacterium (assembly GCA_040754355.1). Classification (GTDB taxonomy): domain Bacteria; phylum Chloroflexota; class Anaerolineae; order Anaerolineales; family Villigracilaceae; genus UBA877. The sequence continues at coordinate 145 of JBFMCM010000135.1, forward strand.
AAGATCGGACTGCCCAAACAGGCTCTGGAGTTCCAGATGCTTTACGGCATCCGGCGCGACTTGCAGGATGCCTGTCTGCAGGAGGGCTATCCTGTTCGTGTTTACGTTCCATATGGCACCCACTGGTATCCATACCTTATGCGCCGGATGGCGGAACGCCCTGCCAACCTTTGGTTCTTTGTCTCGAATTTCTTCCGAAAATAATTGATATTCCCGGCGCCTTCAAGACGCCGGGAGTATTATGTGGTAAAACAAGGGCATGGACAACCCACCGCTCGCCCTGGTCACGGGTGCGGCGCACCGGCTTGGCAAAGCGTTTGCGCTTTGTCTCGCCCGCCAGGGATATGCTCTCCTGCTTCACTTTCACGTTTCGCGAGAGAAGGCCGAAGAAACCGCTGAAGAGATAAAGTCTTTTAGCGTTCCTGTTCATCTGGCACAGGCCGACCTGGCTCAAGACATCGGTCTCGCCTCTCTTTTCACAGTACTTGACTCCCTCCCCTACACCCTACAGGTGCTTGTCAATTCTGCGGGCATCATGCTGCATAAGGATATCCGCTCCACTTCTGCCGCGGACTGGGACGCGACCCTCGGCCTGAACCTGCGCGCCCCGTTCCTGCTGGCGCAAAAAGCCGCCGAGCGAATGACTGGCGGCGGACTCATCGTCAATATCACTGATGTGGGCGCCCATAAACTCTGGACCGGTTACCCGGCTTACGTGGTCAGCAAGTCCGCGCTGGAGACGCTTACGCGGCTGATGGCGAAGGCCTACGCGCCCGGGATCCGGGTCAACGCCATTGCACCAGGGCTGGTCCTGCCGTCCGAGCATGTGAGACCCGAAGAGTGGAAAAAACTGGTCGGGCGCCTGCCGCTCGAGCGTCCGGCTGCGCCCGAGGAAGTGGCCTCCGCCCTCGAGTTCCTGCTCAAGAACGAGTCTGTCACTGGCCAGACCATTGTGGTGGATGGCGGGTACTCGCTGGTGTAGAAATCAATCCGCATTCATTGGCTGTTCGATATGTCGAAAATCCTGAGACTCACCCATCCTCTCCACCTTCTCCTCGCTGCACTCACCTTCACCCTCGGCGCGGGCATCGCCCGCTACCTGGGCACCGTCGTGAAATGGCTGCCCTTCTGGTTTGGGCTGCTGGCCGTGCTGGCCTTGCAGGCCGCCGCTTCGCTGCTGGTCGAATATTTCCGGCTGTCGTTCCTGCCCCTTGCTCCCGACGAAACGCCGCGCCTCCGGGGACTGTTTCGAACGCGCCTCCTCCAGGCGGCCTATGCCGCCCTGACCCTCTCTGGCGCGGCGATAGTCTCCTTGCTCCTGTTGGGTGGGCTCGACTTGGCGGCAGGCATCCTTCTTGCTCTGGCAGTTGCGCTCTTGATGGCTTATGCCGTTCCGCCTGCGCGCCTCTCCGAAACCGGCTACGGCGAACTCATCCAGGCAGTTGTCTTTACCACCTTCCTACCCGCCATCGCCTTTCTCTTGCAGGCGGGAGAGTTCCACCGCCTCCTCCCGTTGACGGCTTTCCCGCTCACCCTGCTTGCCGTTGCCTGGCTGCTGGCCTCGAATTTCTCAGCCTTTGCCGCCGACCAGAAACAGGGACGCCGCAGCCTGCTCGTCCGTCTCACCTGGCAGCGCGCCGTCCCTATTCATCACGTCCTCATCCTGACAGCCTTCCTTCTTTTCACAGGAGCCCCCTTCTTCGGCGTCTCATGGGGGCTGGTCTGGCCGGTCTTCCTGGCCCTACCCTTTGCCGCTCTGCAAATCTACTGGCTTCAGCGCATCGCCAGTGGCGGAAGACCCGTCTGGAAATTCTTCGATCTGCTCGCCCTGTCTGTTTACGGGCTGACCGTCTACCTGCTGGCGCTTTCCTTCTGGCTGCGTTGACCTTTTGTTTTGTGGTTTCCCATGCCTGAATTCCTGCGACTTTCCCCACCCGCCGAAGCCCTGCAAACCCTCCTGCAGGCGCTGCCGGACCGAGAACCTGCTGTGGAAAACGTGGACACGCTGTACGCCCTGGGCCGCGTCCTGGCAGCGGACGTGCGCGCCCCGCACCCGCTGCCGGAATTCCTGCGCTCCACCGTGGACGGCTACGCCGTGCGTGCCCGCGACACCTTCGGCGCCTCCGAGTCCTTGCCGGGCTACCTGGCCCTGAGCGGGGAGGTGCCGATGGGCGCTGCCCCGGATTTTGCCTTGAGGCCCGGCTCCTGCGCCCTCATCCACACCGGCGGGATGCTCCCCGAGGGTGCGGACGCAGTCATCATGTTGGAATATACTCAAAAAGTGGAAAATCCTCCTGCGGGTTCTGGAACCCGCGGGAGGATTGGACTGGCTGAAATCGAAGTTTCACGCGCCGTCGCGGAAGGGGAAAACGTCCTGCGCGTCGGGGAGGACGTGGCAGAGGCCCAGGTTGTCCTAACAGCCGGGACGCGCCTCCGCCCGGCTGAGATTGGCGGCTGTATGGCGCTGGGAATCACCAAATTGCGCGTAGCCAGTATACCAAAGATTGGGATCATATCCTCCGGCGACGAAGTCGTGCCGCCGGGGCAGAATCCGCGCCCGGGGCAGGTGCGCGACGTCAATTCCTATGCCTTGTCCGCGTTGGTGACCCAGGCCGGCGGGGAGCCAGTCCTCTATGGCATCGTGCCTGATAGTTTGGAAGTAATGAAAAACGCCGCGGCAAAGGCCTTGACCGAGTGCGACTCAGTAGTCGTCACGGCGGGATCCTCGGCCAGCGCCCGCGACACGACCGCCGAAACCATCGCCTCCCTCGGCGCGCCGGGGGTGCTGGTGCATGGCGTCAACGTGCGCCCCGGCAAGCCGACCATCCTGGCTGTCTGCGATGGAAAAGCCGTGATCGGACTGCCCGGCAACCCGGTCAGCGCGCTGGTCATCGCTGGGTTGTTCGTCGCGCCGGTCATCGAGCAATTACTGGGCGCAAAGCAGAGGCCGAAGGCCTCCCTGCTGGCGAAACTGACTGTAAACCTCCCCTCCCAGGCTGGGCGGGAAGATTGGGTGGCTGTCAAACTACTCCCCTCTCCCCCTGCGGGAGGGGCTGGGGGTGGGGTCGCTCTTGCCGAACCCGTCTTCGGTAAATCCAACCTGATCTTCTCCCTCGCCTCCGCGGACGGGCTTCTGCGCATCCCGCCGGACGCCACTGGCCTCAGTGCGGGGGAAATAGTGGAAGTGATGTTGATCTAGGGACTGGCATGGTCGTATAAGAGGTGATGGCGAAGAAGTGAGATGGGGAAAATATAAAGGCTCCAGTTATTGGAGTCTTTTTATTGCCTCTTTCATCAATTATTGGTTCAGGATCACAGCATTATGTTTGTGGGCGGTTGACATCAAAAAACGAGTACATTATAATATTCTAAAATCCTTATATAAGGAAGATACCGAATGACCGATCGCCAAATGTATGAATTGCACGCGAGTATTTGCCACACTTTAGCCAACCCCAAACGGTTGGAAATCATAGACAAATTGCGGGCGTGCGAATTATCGGTTACTGACCTGATGGTGGCTTTGGAAATCAGTCAAGCGAACCTGTCG
>JBFMCM010000136.1:0-8144 GCA_040754355.1 Chloroflexota bacterium
ACGCCCACCCTTACCCAAACTTATACGATTACCAATACACCCACCCGTACCTCGACATTTACGGTTACCCGAACACCCACCAATACCCGGACTTTTACTCTTACGCGCACGCCTTCGCGGACACCCACTTGGACCTGTTCGCAGTTCTTCTTCACCACCGGGTTTGCTCAAACCACGGCCAACAGCCGGCCTCGCGTCTATATCACGCTGAGAAATAGTACTGCCAATCAGGATACCTATATCCAGTCAATAGTGTTCACTTGGGCCGCCTACGATGCCGCCAACCCGAGTCAAACCTTCAACCGCTGGTACTTCGACGGCAGACTGATTTCGGGCACCGATGACCCGAATTCACCTACTTCTTGGACCTTGGGCGGCGCACCCAGTGCTGACCACATGCTGTATCACGGCGAAAGAGATAGGTTCAACTTTGACTTCGTCTATATCGACGCCTCCTGGCCGGGCATCGTCCCAGCCAATTCCTTCGGCCTAACCGTCACCTTGGGGAACGGTTGTGTCGTGTCCGTCACCGCCCAACCTACGCCCACCCGGACGACCACGCGTACATCCACGAACACTTTTACTCCATCGCGCACGTTTACCATTTCTAACACCCCGACGATTACCAGAACACCGACCATCACCTATACCCCCTCGCGCACCTTCACGCGCACCGCCACGCGCACGTTCACCATTACCCGTACACCTTCCCGGACCTATACCAGAACGAACACCGTGCCGACGCCGACCTTTACCCGCACCTTTACGCGCACCAATACGGTGCCGACGCCGACCTTTACCCGCACTTTCACGCGAACCAATACGGTGCCGACGCGGACGTTTACCAATACACCCACCCGTACTTACACCCGCACGAATACTCGGACGTTCACGAATACCTCCACACGTACCTTCACGCGTACAAACACCGGGCAGACTCCCTCGAACACGAACACACCTACGCCCTCCTACACTCCCACGCCGTCCAAGACCATCTGTACAGATTGTTAAAGATTGAGAAGGCAGAAAGATTTTTTGATAGAGGCCTGTGTAGAGCAGGCCTCTATCCATTTTGGATGCGAATGGTAACTGCCTACCCTCCCGCAGGCTTGTCCTGAGCGAAGCGAAGGATCACAATCTGCGGGAATGTGCGGGTAGGTAGTTACTGCGAATGTGGTTATAATGCGATAGCAGTCAGCGCTATTTCGATTTCTATAACCAACAACCATCTCAAAGGAACATGCAAAAATTTTTACGACGCATCATCCCCTGGCGGCTTACCTGGAAGCGAACTCTCCTGGAGTCTGGCATTTTCCTGGGGATATATATCGTCTGGCTGGTCTTCCGTTCACCGGATTCTCCGAGCCGCGCCTTGGTCGGCAGCCTGTCGGTCATGGTCCCATGCGCCTCGGCCGCGCTGCTGGTCTGGTGGGCGCAACCGCTTCTCGAAAAAGCCTACCGGCGTTCCTGGATGTTCCTCGGTCTGGCGCTTCTATGCTGGCTGCTGGGCAATTTCGTGCGTACGTATTATCAGGCGCTCAGAGTCTCTCCCCTCCCGGCTACTTCCCTGGCGGACGCCTTCAATTTCCTTGCCTATCCCTGCATGTTCCTGGCGCTCGTTCTCTATCCTCCGGGAAACCGTTATCTTCCCTCCCGTTTCCGCTTCCTCTTCGACGCGGTCATATCCTCCGGTGTTGTGGCCGCTCTCGCCTGGATGGTGATCGCCCGGCCGGCTGCCCAGATCAATCCTGAAAACATCTTGACAGTCCTCCCGCTGGCTTATCCGGTTGCCGACTTGGTGCTGCTCATGATCCTTGTCAATACGCTGCTGGCCAATCCCAGGGCGCGCCGGACCTCGATCCTGTGGGGCGTCAGTCTTTTGGCTTTCCTCGTCTCGGATTATGTTTACAGTTACCAGGCCCTGATTCAGGGCTACCAGGCTGGAGGTCTCGAAAGCCTCGGTTGGATGTTGGGCGGTTTATCGTTTGGAATGAGCATCATCGTCGAAGCCACTTATCCGCTTGAAGAACCTGCCGAAGTCCCGGCCCCTGATACCGGGGCACGGCTGCAAAATATCCTCCCGGTCGTGTTGGTGCTGGCGCTGATCTGGTTCGTGCTCGCCGACTGGCGCTTGCGCGGCGAGCCTTCTATATTTGGGCTGTGGATGTCGCTCGTGATGGGATTGGGGGTCATCGTTCGGCTGGGTGTACGCGCCGGGGAAGTGGAATTGCATAAGTATTGGCAGTTGTTCAGCGGGCTAGCGGAGCCGACCTTCATCAGCGACGCCCGCGGCAAGATCCTGCTTGCCAATCCAGCCCTGATTGGAGCTGTGGGTGGAAAGAACGAGTCGCAGGTGGTGAACCGTCGGTTGAATGAAATCTTCGACTGGAAAGCGCTCCCCGCCAATCTCTTGGAACGCGCCTCTCGTACCGCGACCAGCCGCGAGGTCAACCTGCGCGCGTCCCGCACCCCTTATCTGCTTTCACTAAGTCCGATTTTTACAGAAGACCGAAAGGTGTTGATCGCTGGCGTGGCGTACGATATTCACGAGCAGAAACACCAGCAGGAAGCCTTGCAAGCGGCATACACTGAATTGCAGACAGTTTCCCAGCGATTGGAAGAGTTGAACACTCAACTCGAGGAGAAAGTCGCTGAGCGCACGCAGACTCTCAGCCAGGCGTACAAACAATTGGAAGAACAAAACAAAATGCTCCAAACCTTCGATCAGTTGAAGAGCGACTTTGTATCCATGGTATCGCACGAATTGCGTACGCCGCTCACCAGCCTGAATGGCGGCCTGGAACTCCTTTTATCCCGCCCTGGTCGTCGTCCCGAAGATTACGCTGCCATGCGTCTGATGAAAAACGAAGTACAGCGCCTGACGCATTTTGTCGAGAATATCCTGAGCCTCTCGATGATGGAGGCCGGACGCCTGGAAGCGCACATCGAGCCAACGGACATGAACCTGGTCGTCCAGGATGTTCTCCGGGCCATGAGCAGCCTCCCCGGCGCGGAGCGTATCCAGGCGAAGATCCCGCCCGATCTGCCGGCTGTCTTGGCCGACGAAAATTTCATCCACAGCGTGTTGACCCAGTTGCTGGACAATGCTCTCAAATACGCGCCCACCGGCGCGGTTGTTTTGGAAGCCCTTTGTCAGCGCGGCAGGCTGCGGGTCCGCGTGACGGACCGGGGGCCAGGTATCCCGCCCGAGAAGCGCCGCCTGCTCTTCCGCCGCTTCCAGCGGCTGGATGCGCGCGACTCTCAATCTGTTTATGGATTTGGATTGGGGCTGTATCTGTCCAGGCAATTGTTGCGCGCCTTGAAAAGCGATCTTCATTACGACCCGCCTTCGTCGGGCGGCGCTCGCTTCTACTTCGACCTAAAGGTGACCGATGAAACCTCGCCTTCTGTTGATAGATGATGACCAAACCCTGCTGCAACTACTGAGCCAATATCTGCGTGAAAGTGGGTTCGAAGTGTATGAGGCCTCCGATGGGAAAGAAGGGCTGCGCGTGGCTTATGCTGAGCGTCCCGATCTTATCTTGCTGGATGTGATGCTGCCCGGCATGGATGGTTGGGAGGTGTGCGCCCGCTTGCGCGAGATGACGGATGTGCCAGTGATTATGCTGACGGCGAAAGCCACCGAGTCGGATAAACTACGCGGCTTCCGCCTGGGCGTGGATGACTATGTGACCAAACCTTTCAGTTTTGCCGAACTGGTGGCGCGTGTCCAGGCCGTATTGGGCCGCTTGCGCGTTTCCAATGAACGGACTGGCATTTTAGTCCACGGCGACATTGCTTTGGATTTAAAAAAATTCCAGGTGACGATGGGCGGCCAGCCGTTGGAGTTGACCCCCACTGAGTTTCGTCTGCTCGAAGCCTTGGTGCGCCGCAAGGGTGGGGTGGTATCGGATGAAGATTTGATGCATGAAGTCTGGGGCTTCGACCGGCAGGATCCATCCCTCGTACGGCGCTACATTCTTCTCTTGCGGAAGAAAGTCGAACAGACGCCTTCACACCCCGTTTGGATACGTACCGTGCGCGGCTTTGGTTACCGTCTGGGAACCGCGCCTCTCAGTTCCCAAGCCGAGGGTCAGGAGGAATAAGCGGATATAAATCCCGGATTTGTTTTCAACTGAACAACAAGTAGAGCGCGGCAAGGAGCAGGAAGGGGGCATAAGGGATAGCGGTAAAGGCTTGGTATTTTTTTACAGCCAACATCCCAAGGATGATCAGCAGGCTGATGACACCTCCGCCCAGGACGGCGAAGAACAGGCACACACTGATGGCCGGCCAACCAAGCATAAGCCCCAGGATTCCTGCCAGGTTGACGTCGCCGTAACCGAGTGCTACTTCATCGGGAGGTAATCCCCTTTTCTTTGCCATGCGCCGCACATAGAATACACCCAGATAATACAATATCAGCATGATTCCGAACCCCGCAGCGCCGCCTATCAGCGTGGAAAGAATCCCTGCCGCGATGGAATTTCCACTCCTCAAGTAGATTCCAACTCCAAGACCCAGCAGCGCCCCAAACAGGCTGACCGGGTGGAGGACGACGCGATGTTCCAGGTCAATCACTGCCACCAGGCTGAAGAATGTCAGCAGCGTCATTCCCAACCCATATGGCAGGATGGGGCGGGGGAATGCCCAAATCAATGCTGAGGCAAGGGTCAGCAGAATTTGTACGCCCCAGACGCGAGCGCGGCGCCTGGTTCCACAAGAATCGCATTTGCGCAGAAGCAGATAGTCTGCCCAGGTATAAGGTGCCCGGCATTTCGGGCAAACCGGCCGGCTGAACTTCCGGGTGGAGGGCAGGACATCGGCCAGATAGTTGACCAGCAGGCCGCATATCCAACCGAAAAGTATGGAAATAATGAGCATGGGAATATTCATGCGCCTATTATATTCGGAAATCGTTGTGCAATCTCTATGAGAATGGGCGATTGCGTGTAGCCATTCCTTCATATTAATTTCCTAATGTTCAATCTTGGCGGAACTGAAAAACTAGCATACAATCCGCTCGCGCCCTGCGCAGGAGGTTTCTTTGGAGAAATTCATCATCGAAGGTGGAATTCCTTTGAAAGGGGAGCTTATACCCTCTGGAAACAAGAATGCGGCCCTGCCGATGTTGGCAGCCGCCCTGCTGACTGATGAGCCAGTCACCTTGCATAACGTGCCCGACATCCGCGATGTGCGCGATATGCGCCAACTGGTGGCCAGCCTGGGTGTCGAGATGATGGACCTGGGAGACAATTCCTGGCGAATTACTGCCCGGACCGTCCGCCCGGCTGACCTCGACCCGGACCTGTGCGCCCGCATCCGCGCCTCCATCCTGCTGGCCGGCCCGATGACCGCCCGGGCAGGTGAAGTCCACCTCCCGCCCCCCGGAGGCGACGTGATCGGGCGCCGCCGGCTGGATACCCACCTGTTAGCCTTGAAGGCCTTAGGCGCAGAGGTTCACTACCGACGCTCTTTCGATTTCCATGCCCGAAAGCGGTTGAAGGGCACGGATATTCTTCTCGACGAGGCGTCTGTCACCGGGACCGAGAATGCGGTCATGGCTGCGGTGACAGCCAAGGGAACGACCGTCCTGCGCAATGCCACCTCGGAGCCGCATGTGCAGGAACTTTGTCACCTGTTGAATAGGCTTGGGGCGCACATCACAGGCATCGGGTCCAATACGCTGACCATCGAGGGTGTGGACAAACTTCATGGCGGTGAGTTCACCATTGGTCCCGACTACCTCGAAGTGGTCAGTTTTATCGGCGCGGCGGCCGTGACGCGCGGAGAGATTCGCATTTGCAAGGCAGGACATCAATACCTGGACATGATCAGCATGGTCTTCCAGCGGCTTGGTGTCCGCTGGATTGAAGAAGGAGAAGATATCATTGTCCCGGCGCATCAGCGGTTGAAGGTCGAGTCGGACCTGGGCGGTGTAATCCCGGAAATCAAGACCAACATCTGGCCGGCTTTCCCGACCGACCTGATGAGCATCGCGATTGTGATTGCCACCCAGTCGCGCGGCAGCGTCCTGTTCCATAATTGGATGTTCGAAGGCCGCATGTATTTTACTGACAAACTCAAGAGCATGGGCGCCCAGGTCATCCTGTGCGACCCCCATCGTTGTATCGTCAACGGTCCGACGAAATTGTACGGCGAGAAGGTCGAAAGTCCCGATATCCGGGCCGGCATGTCGCTGTTGCTGGCGGCCCTGGCCGCCGAGGGGCAAACCACGATTCGCAATATCGGGCAGATAGACCGCGGCTACGAACGGGTGGACGAAAAACTGAGAGCGCTCGGGGCAAAGATAGAACGCGCTGCGGATAAGTGATCTAGCAAATATTTGGTGGTGAGGCGTTTCAAACAAATCACACAGATGTCATTCTTCGCTTCCGCTCAGGGTGACAGAATTGCGAAAAAAGTGTAAACCAGTTCGATATAAAAAGAGGCTCTCGAGTGAGAGCCTCTTCACTTTGCTATGTAAATTGCTAATCGTTAACTGCTACTAGCAACATCCAGGAATTGCGTCACTGCCTCGCGCAGCATCCGCTCGGGTAACGCCCCGACCTGGCGATGGACAATCTTGCCGCCGTACACGAACAACAGGGTGGGAATGCCTTGCACGCCATACTTGCTGGCCCATTCGGGATTTTCGTCGGTGTTCACTTTGGCCACGATTAATTTACCAGCATTTTCTTTCAAGACCTTCTCCAGCATTGGAGCGATGACTTTGCACGGACCGCACCAGGGCGCCCAGAAATCCACGATAACCGGCAGCGGGTTCTGTAAAACCGATTTTTCGAATGCAGCATCCGTTACATGAATGGGTTCGTCATTCATTCTTTATCTCCTAATTATTGATACTCTGTACTTCAGGCTTTTTGCCAGGTTCCAATATTTGGTATTCCGATGTTATTTTGGCAGATTTGCCCAGCATGATTCCAACCGAACAATATTTTTCTTCCGAGAGTTGTACCGCCTGTTCCACATCTTTGGGGCGGATGTTTTCACCCCACAGCAGATAGGTGACGTGGATATCGGTCCAGATCATGGGATAATCGCTGGCGCGCTTGGCGCGCACTTTAACTTGCATATCGCTGAGTTGGACGCGTTTCTTTTGCAGGATGCTGACGATATCCACTCCCGTGCAGCCCGCCAGGCCAACGAGTAACAATTGCATTGGGCCAACTCCAGGCTTCCCATCCAGGGAGCCCATTTGCACGCTCCCTCCGGCCTTATTCTGTCCCAAAAACGTCATCTCGCCTTTCCAGGCGGCGGTAATTTCAGTCCAACCATCGGTCATGTTTGCCTCCGTGACGGCGTGAGTATATCATAACTTGGATGCACGAAAGAAAAAAAGGTTGCATTCGGTTATAATCGCCCCGTTATGGCCGAAATCTTCTTGCGTTGGAGAGACGGACTTGCTCGCACCAGCCGGGCTGCATTTGGACGGTTGGCCGGCGTCCTCGGCGCGACCGAGATCAAGTCGGAGACCTGGGACGAACTCGAGGCACTGCTCATCCAGGCGGACCTGGGAATCGAGACGACCCAGTCCGTTCTCGAATCCATGCGCTCGGTTGTTCGGACCCGCGGCCTGAGACGCGCTTCCGAACTGTCATCCCTGCTGGAAGCCGAACTGCGCGCCCGCCTCGACGTGCCTCCCGCCCTCGAGTTTTCATCCACGCCGACTGTGATCCTGCTCGTTGGCGTCAACGGTTCGGGTAAAACGACCACCATCGCCAAATTAGGCCGCCGACTGACGGACGACGGAAAGCGCGTTCTGCTGGTCGGGGCGGATACATTCCGCGCCGCCGCGGTAGACCAGTTGCAAGTCTGGGCCGAGCGGCTGGGATTGCCGATCGTTGCCGGGCAGATGGGTTCTGACCCTGGAGCTGTCGTCTTCGACGGGATCCAGTCAGCGGTCTCGAAAGGGTATGATGTTGCACTGGTTGATACGGCTGGCCGCTTGCACACGCGCTATAACCTGATGGAAGAACTCAAAAAAGTCTACCGTGTTGCGGGGAAATCTCTGGCGGGCGCTCCGCACGCCGTCTGGTTGGTGCTGGACGCCACCACCGGGCAGAACGCGCTGGCTCAGGCGCGGGCGTTCAAAGAAGCCGTCGGTGTGACTGGTATTATTC